>JAGGVB010000174.1 GCA_021158245.1 bacterium
CCCCAAAAACCGAAGCTTTTGCATACCACTTTAAAGCATCCTCTTTTCTTCCTGTATTTGAAAGAGAAATCCCGTAATGAAAATATACTCCTGGCTGACGCGTATATTTAACTGCTTCTGCAAGCTGGTGTACAGCTTCATCCTTTTTGCCTTTTAGGAACAGTATCCATCCCAGAATATCCCTGTACCCTCCTTCTGTTATCTGCATTCTTTCCTGCCACTCTGTCTTGTCAATTTCAGGAGGCACTGCAGTTGTTTTAACTTTTTCAATCAAATCAATTGCTTTTGTAATGTATGCCTGTGCCCGTGAAAGCTGAATTCTGTTTTCAGAAAATGCCCCTGCTATTCCGGCAAGAGTTCTTGCAGCGGAAGGCTCAGCTGCACTCTTGAATAGTTCATCGCCGACCTCTTTCATTTTAACAGTATCATTAACTTCTATTGCAGCAGTTGCAATACCGGATAATGCTGCATTTTTCATTGGAGAAGCAGGAAATGCCTTTATAAATTCCTCAAATTTCCCCATACGCTCAATACTATCCTTTGTTTTCATTGCGTCTTCAAACTGAAGTCTTGCTGCAGCCGAGCCTTTGGGATTTTCCTCAGCCAATTCTTTTTCAATTTCCGAAGCTTTCTTACCCATTCCGATCAGTTTATATGCTTTTAAAGCAAACTTTTTCACTTCCACTGCATTCCCGGTTTTTCCGATTTTCTCTATATCGGTTTCAATCTCCTTACGGACAGTTTCTTTATTCTTACCGCTTTTTAATAAAACTGCATACAATAAAAGCCTGGCTTTATTATTATCGGGGAAAAGGCCAATCTCTTTTTGAAAATCTTTTTCTGCCTGGTTGATGTTCTCCTTTCTTAAACTACCTCCGCCTGCAAATGAGAGTGCCCTCTCCATGAATGCCCCTTCTACAGGCACACCTGCACTGTCGCACAAAACAGCATCCTGATATATACCGTCCTGATTAAGCAACACGGTTTTCCTGATATCTCCCGCAGCAGATAAAATTTCATATCCCCAGAATACCATTTTTACTGTAGTGTCAGTTATTGTAAATTCTGTTTTCCATTTATTACCATCAAAGTGCATCAAAATCTTTTCAGGATTCAAAAGAGAGCCGCTATATAAAATTAAATTGATATCCTTTATCTCACCTGGAGATAAATACTTTTCTGTTTCGTCAATATTTAAAGAAACTTTTAATGGTTCCCCGTACTTAATTTGAAAATGTCCGTCTTTTATCTGAGCAAAAATTTGTGTTCCTGTCAATACCATTCCTGTTGTAACAAACAGAATAGATATTAAAAGCCTATTAAAAAATGCCTTATTCATCAGTAACCTCCCTGTTTAAACAAATTTTTTTTAATAAGTAAAGCCTGAAATTTCACGTAAGACAATACCAAACCTCAGGCCCCTGTCACTGATAATAAATCTGTCAATATTCAGATAATCCATTATGCAGTTCAGGATTACTGTTCCGGCAACAATTACATCCGCCCTGTCAGGATATACTCTAAGAAGTTTTCTTCTTTCATTTAAATCCATTCTTGATAGTATCTTCTGCCACTTTTCTATTTGTATGCGATTAAGCACAGTTCCGGTTACTAAACGCCCGTCATACTTTTCGAGTTCAAGAAATAGTGCAGCGAGAGTTGTTGCAGTTCCTCCCATACAAATAACTGTTTCGGGATTGTTATACTCCGGCTTATCCAGCCCGGATAATTTATCAAATATATATTTTCTCAATTTCCGCATACTTCCGGGTGCAGGGGGGTCATTTTTAAGAAACATCTCTGTAGAACTTACAGCTCCCAAATCAATACTCATGAAATTTGTAATTGATCCATCTTCGCCATTTACAAATTCCGTACTTCCTCCTCCGACATCAATAGTCAGGACTTTTTGCCCGAGCTTATGCCCCCATGTAGCTCCAAGAAATCCGTAAAATGCTTCCTGCTCTTCATTAAGTATTTCAAATGGGATTCCTGTGCTGCCAGAGATACGACGGCTAACCTCTTCTCTATTTAATGCTTTTCTAAAAATATGGGTACCTACAGCTTTTATTTGTTCAATTCCGGAACTCTCTATCTCCTTTTTCCATCCATTTATAATGTTAATAACAATATCGACACCTTCCTTTAATAATTCCCCTCTGCTGCTGAGATATTTGCCAAGTCCTATACTTTTAACCTTCTGCTTCTTCTCGGAAACAGTCCCATCTTTTAATTTTTCGGCAATAAGGTAAAGAACGGAATTTGTACCAATATCTATTATACAAATACGGTTCACTGTTGATTACCCCCGGTTTTATCATATTGAACCGCTTTAAACCATTTGCTTTTACTTATAGTAACATTATCTCCAAAACCCGTAACATTCAGCAGCAGGTTAAAAAACCAGTTTGTTGCCTTTTTTCCCGGAGGCTTTGCAGATTTAATTTTTTTAATATCAAATTCTTCAGCTCTTCCTTCAAGCCATTTTTTTATCTCCTCGTAATTCTCCAAAGATATCTTTTTTAGCAGTACACGTACAATAATTCTATATTCCTCTCCTGAGGATAATGATTTTGTATCAGCTATATTAAAATTTTTAAGAGTGGAACAATTGGTTATGACCTCATCGGAAGTAAAATATTTAGCTTCCGAATTATACTCTTTTATTTCAAATGACTTTTGCCATGAATCGTAACTGATTTTTATTCTTCTGACCTTCTCTTTCTCGATACTATCCGGCCAGTATCTGTTTTTCTTCCACAACTGTACTTTGTATTCGAGAGTTGCAGTCAATCCACTCCTTAGGCCGGCCAGCAATTGTTTATTTATTATATTATCCGAATAAAAATCAAACAATAATGTACTGCTTTCAAATCTGATATTTTCAAATCTGCATCTTATATGCCTGGTGCCGCCGAAGGCATTTAAAAATATAAAAGAAAAAATAATTAAGCAGATTACAGTCTTTTTCATTATAAATCACTCATGAAAAAGGCTGATCCTTGCAGAAAAGAATCAGCCATATCCATTCATTCCAACAATTTGATTATTTTAAAAGAACCATTTTTTTAGTATCAACATAAGGCGCTTTACCATTGACAGGTACTGCCCTGAATTTGTAAAAATATACACCCGCAGAAAGCTTATCGCCATTTATGTTTTCAGCATTCCAGATTATCTGATGGGAGCCTTCTCTCTCAACACCTCTTGCAATTCTTGTGACCTCTTCCCCTCTATTGGAGTATATCACAATATCAACCCTTGCCGGAGCTGTAAGAAAATACCTGATAGTTGTTTCAGGGTTAAACGGATTTGGAAAATTCTGATCAAGCCTGAAATCCTCAGGTAATGAGTTGCTGCTGCCGCAGTCAGGGTCACAGATGCCTGTCATTTTATTTGATGTGTCAAGTCTTACAACAAGGCTGGCATCTGTAAAGTTATCATTTGTTTCCCCTGAATGAGATACAACCTCCAGTACCGGCCCTATTTTGGGTGTAAACCACTCATACGAGATAAAATTTTCCGACACCTCTGCAAGGTTGGCGCCTACTGTTAGATGAAAACTTCTGTGTATCTTCAACCTTACGCACTGAAAGCTTCCCGAAGGTATTGTCAGAGTTCCCGAGCCGTCAACCTCAACATACGAAGAATCAGTTACAAAAAGATCTACATCAACATTTACACCTGGTGCTAATGTTACTCTGATCTGCTTCATATATGCAGCTTTACGAGTCCACAATTTCCCCGTGCTGAGAGGGAATGAATAACGTATCTCGTCAGAATCATAAACTATTGAACCTGCATAAATCGGATTCGCAGTACCCATGCCGATTGAATAAATATTATTGTTATTTAAATACTCAAAACTGTTCAATGAAAAAAGATCTTTTACACCATTATTCAAAAGATAGGGAATGGCAGAAAGGGAAAGAAACTGTTTGCTCTTAACAACCCACTGCGCCCTGGAAAAATCATCAATATAATAAAGAGTATCCTGTGGAGGAATCTGATATAGCTGCTGAAATTTTACAGCCTGCAAATCCTGCGTAAAATTCCAGGTTTGTCCATCCCCGGGATTCCCAATATTTACTGTAATGCTGCCTGTTGTATCTGCACAATATACAGATTCCGTACCGACTGCAGGATATTCGCTTATATTAATTGTAACCTGAGAATAGACAGGTACAATAACTGCTATAATTAAAGCAGTTAGAATAATATTTATCTTTCTGAATCTCATTATTATGCGCCTCCATCTTTATTATAAATATTTTAACAACCATATCGGTAAAAGTCAAGAAAAATAAATCATTCCGCAGTTAATGTCATAATTGTTGATATAAATTTATCACACACAGATTCTGCCTCTTCCTCTGTTGCTGCTTCAGCCATCACTCTTATTATCGGTTCGGTATTAGATTTTCTTACCTGTACCCAGTAATTTTCTTCTTCAATTTTAATGCCGTCAACAAGATTCATCCTTGAACCGGCAAATCTCTCTTTCAATTTATTAAGGATATGATCAGGGTCATTCTGTCCTGTTTCTATCTTCTTTTTAATAATTTTATACTTCGGCACCTTGTTAAACATCTGGGAAACAGATTCATTCTTATCAGCCAATGCCTGAAGCATAACTGCTGCTGCAAGAGGGGCATCTCTTCCGAGATGAATATCCGGCAAAATGAGCCCCCCGTTCCCTTCTCCTCCTGCAACCGCATCAACTTCCATCATCTTTTTTACAACGTGGATTTCACCTACTTTTGTGCGATAAAGCTCAACGCCTGCTTCTCTTGCCACTTGCTCAATTGCACGCGTAGTTGAAATGTTTACAACAACCGGGCCTTTACGTTTACTCAGAATATACCTGGAAGCTAAAACTACTGTATACTCTTCTCCGATGGGATTACCGCGCTCATCAATTACCGCACATCTGTCAACATCAGGATCAACAGCAAAACCAACATCAGCCTTGTTATCTTTTACTTTTTGACAGAGATCGCCAAGATTCTCCGGTACCGGCTCAGGAGTATGTGCGAACCTTCCGGTCGTTTCAACATTAAGAGGATAAACCTTACATCCGAGAGCATCTAAAAGCAGGGGAATAATTGTTCCGCCAGCTCCGTTTACACAATCACAGGCAACTTTAAATCTGCGGCTCCTTATCTTTTCCACATCAATAAAATCAAGATTCAGGATTGCATTAACGTGATCCTCCGTAGCTTTATTATAAGAAGAAACTGTACCAATACTGTCCCATCCTGAGTATCGGATTTCCTGATTATCAATTAAAAATTTGACTCTCGCGCCCTCTTCTTCGTCAAGAAAAATGCCATTTTTGCTTAAAAGTTTAAGAGCATTCCATTCAACCGGATTATGGCTTGCAGTAATTATTATTCCTCCTACTGCATCGGAATTTTTTACTGCAATCTCAACAGTAGGAGTTGAACAAATCCCAAGGTCAACAGGACTGCATCCAACTGCCATTAGGCCGGAAAAAACAGCGTGCTTTACCATCTCACCTGTTACCCTTGAATCACGCCCTACCATTACTCTGCCGCATCCGTAAAACATACCGGCTGCCGCACTGAATTTAACCATTAAATCAGGAGAAAGCCCCTCGCCCACAATTCCTCTGATGCCGGAAATACTGATCATAACAGGTTTTCCCACGTCATTTTCTCCTTTCTATTCTAATTTTATGCTTTCAATTCTCCATTTAAACTATAGGCTCTAATATGAGTTAGAGCCCAGTCTTTATACATCCTTTCACGGCAATATACACCTTTATATACATTCCACGCTAAATAGATATCTACATACTATATTCGAATTGCAGAACCTTGTATCAACTCTTTGCAGACCTTACAAGTCCGGTCAGCATTCTCCCAACTTCCATTGCAGCAAGAAGTATTTCATCATTATCTTTTATATATCCCAGATCCTGAGACAGTATGAGATAATATTTTATTTCTTCAATACCTTCCTGGCTGGCTTTATAATAGTATTCTTTCTCTCTTGGATCCCGCCTCATAAAACCTGCACCTATTTTCACAGGTACAGTTTCAGCTGCACTTCTCATTTTTGAAGCTAATTCATTTCTTTCATCTTTTGGGAACTTTTTCGTCAGCTCATATATCTCCAGGACAAGTTTATGAGCCTTCTGCCAAACATTTAATTGTCTGAAATCTGTAAGTTTTTCTGACACTTATTTCCTCCTCCACTTTTCCTCACAATAACCCGCGAAATGTAAAAACATAACTCCTTACCGGTTCCAAATACCTTTGACGCAAAGTATAATGATAATTACGTAAATTTTTTACATCAAAATTCAATTGAAATTTATAAAATTTATATCCGAATCGCAAATCAATTACGTAAATAGGAACTCTCTCATCAGAATTATAAATATTGACAACTTCTTCTATTCTGCTTGCATATCTGTAATCCATGCCCATGCTGACTTTTTTAATATTCAGATCAAATCCTGCAGTAAACCTGTTACGGGATCTGTAGTTTAAAATCTTGCCTGTTGCAAGATCTTCAGGATCCAGATATGTGTAGCCTATCGTACCTGTAACAACTCTGCCAAATCCCGTCATTTTAACAAGAAGCTCTACACCTCTGTTTCTCGCTCTTCCAATATTTACAAACTGGAATGCCTGTTCATCAGGATTCATTACAACATCAATCATATTTTTATACTGCATCCAGAAAAAAGAAAGGTCCACTATAAATGCAGGTTCTGCATTCTGTAAAAACCACTTTATCGGATTAGGGAAAAACCCTGGTTTTATTGAATTTCTTCGGGGAAGCACAATTGTCTGTCTTATTCCTGTTTCAAAATTCCAGGAGCGTTCAGCCTTATTCAGATCCGGATTCCCCACAACTCTGAAACCTGATGCTGAAGTAGTTGCAAAAACCTCTGCAATAGAAGGTGCGCGGAATCCATGCCCTGCAGAAGCTCTTAAAGATGTAAATTGCCACGGCTTAAAAATTAGCCCGGTACGAGGGCTTATCTGCTGGTCAGTGGATATAGCATCAATAACATGATAATCATATCGTGTTCCAAGGATTGCCCTTATTTTTTTTGATATTGCAATTTCATCTTCAGCGTAAACAGCAGCATCCCATACATACCGGTTGCCGTATATTAAAGATCTGGTCTTATAATAAGTGCCTTCCGCGCCTATTGTCAGAGATTGGATACCATTTACGTAATCAGCCTGGACTTCTGTTCCCATCCTGTCTGTAACAGCATAATCCCTGTTATCATAAAAATAGTTACGCCAGTCACATCTGTACCAATGAGCCTTTGCAGTTAGAGCCCATTTTCTGGAAATCAGATGCCTGTATGTGGCAAATACACTTTCTTTTAAATATTTCACTCTGTTACCAAGCTCTTTTTCCGGTACTTCGAGCGGGCTGTTCTGACTTTTCCATTGCAGAAAATCGCCATGATTGTTGTTTGCCCATTGTGCAGATAACTCAAGTTGCCCCCGTTGCCCTACAGGTGTCTTTGCCTTGAAAAGAGCATTGAATTTAACAAAATCCCCGTTTTCCTGATACCCTGTTGACTGTTTTGTACCTACGGACAAGAGCAATCCCAGTTTTCCTACATGCCTTGTATGTGTAATATTAAGCCCTTTGTATTCCAGAGCGCTTCGTAAATTTATCTTTTCTCCCCTTTTTATCTGCCCTGGCAGAAACCTTTTAGTCCATCTCCACTCCTGATATGCCGGTTCGTCATATATACCCCAGAATGTTTTGTATCTTGTTTCAGGCTGAACAGAGGGTTCTTTTGTAATGATATTAACAACACCTGCCATTGCATTTGATCCATACAGGGCTGATCCTGCCCCTTTCATGATCTCAACCCTCTTCACCTCATCAACAGGGATTAAATCCCAGTTTATACTCCCTGCATCTCCGCTTATCATCGGATGCCCGTCAACAAGCAAAAGTACCCTGCTTCCTGCTGACCAGTTAAAACCTGTAGAGCCTCTGATATCCAACTGTCCGTCAATAATTCTTACACCGGAACTCGTTGAAAGTACTTCATCAATAGATATCGGGTTTCTCTTTATGATGTCGCTTCTTCTCACAACTTCAATGGAAACAGGTGAATTCTCAACATATTTTTTACTCTTTGTTGCAGTTACAATTAAAGGTTCCTGTGGAATGGCTGCCTGCCTTAATTTAAAAACCATATCTTTCTGGCCCGCTTTCCACAACCTTGTTTGATGCTTATACCCTATCATGGATGCTTCTATAACAGCATTTCTCATAGAGACATGTATCCTGAATTCCCCTTTTACATCAGTAGATGCCCCCAAAACCGTGTTCTTGACAATTACGTTAACACCTACAAGTGGTTCGCCTGTTTTTGAATCAACAACCTTTCCTGAAATGGCTGCTTCGGTCTGCAGAGCTGAATGTACAGTTGCTGCAAAAATAAGCATGTTGAATATAATAAGTATCTTGCGGTAGTTCATTATCTCACATCCCTTTTATAAAAAGGTGTATCCGAATCAACATTTTTAAAATCAGCAGTTATATCAATACTACTTATAACACTGCCCTTTGATACATATACAGGCGATGGGATATTACTGGTTCCATTTTCATAATACGCTCCTAACTCTCTTACCCCGAATAGGTACAAAGGGATATCAGGGAACCAAACCACAACTATCCACTCGTAAAAGCCCTCATCAAGCGAAATAAAATAGTCATAACTATCCGAGTATTTCGGTATTGTATCACTGAAAGCTATAAGATTGTTTATAACAAAACCAAGCAGGGAGTCCTGATCCTGAATGCCCTCAGGATATTTGGCAAGCACTGCCACTCTTACCTCTTTTGTAGAATCGGGCCACACTCCTTTAAAATCAATATGGCCTCTTATTCCTGTGGCACCCCCTCCTGATACAACAGGAGAGAGGCCATGTCCGGAATAGCATGTCATTAAAAATAATGATACAACCAATAATGGAAACGAGATAAATAAAATTCTTATTCTTCTATTCATTACTGCTTCTTTTCTTCTTTTTGTTTTTTATTAAATACAGCACCGCCGATAACTCCTCCAAGCATACCGAATACCGAATAAATAACAAGTTTTACTACCAGCTGGAATAAAATAAGCATAGGCCCGATAAAGGATTCCCCTCTCAGAGTATCAAGCATATCTTTTATTTCAGGTGAGATATCCTGCCTTGATTTCAAGACTGATTCCAAAAATGCCATTCCAGGTTTAAAACCAATTGCCAGGAAAAAATAATTTATTAAGGTGGCAAAGAGAGCTCCGAATACCCCGGCAATAAGACCTAAAAGAAGAGCATCTCCCTGAGTCATTTCAGAATCTTTCGGCAGGTCTTTTTTGTAAAGATAGACTGCAAGAAAACCACCACCTAAAACCCACATGCAGCACAGACAATTTCCAGCACTGATAATCGGGAAAGTTGATAAAACAGCGATAACAGCTCCGCCAATCAGAGCGGGAATAAGTTTACTTTGATTTTGATCCATAAGTCACCCCTTTTTTTTTATTTAAATCAAAAATGGCATTAATAAAAAGATTTGCAGCAATAAACCCTGGCAATAGTCCTGTCAATAATCTCATTAGATTAGATGAATTAAAAATGTTAAGATGGGAAAAAATAAATTCCGTCAAAAGAATCGCACCTCCGATTATAAGAAGTTCTCTCAGCCTTGTATTGATTTTTCTTCTTAACAACGGATAAAAAATTATACCTGCAAAAAATCCTGAATAAATCCCCGTGCACCTGGAACAAACGGCCAATTGGACATCATTTATTATAAATGATCTTTCTTCCTGCTGATGACATATATGAGAGAAAAATATAAAAACAACAGCTCCGGCCTTTTTACTTATCAAACTACTTTGAGAAGCAACAGGCGGAACAAAAATTGAAATCCACCATATAAACGTTAAAAACAGAACTACTGTATATATTATTTTTTCTGATCTTATTATTTTATACCGCCCTGTTTTCAAATGAGATACAAAGAATTTCTTACAATTAATATGAAAACTTTCAAGTCAAAAGTCAATATTTTTTTCTTATATCTTTTTATTGCACAAAATCCTAAAACGCGGTCATGTTAAAATAATACTTTATTAAATAGAAAAAGTTATTTACCTTATAGTAGATTTATACTTAAAACAAGAACAATAAATTTTATTTTTCGTATAATTAAAAAGGGATTTTAAAAAAGCTGAAAAAGCAATTCTATGAGCTGGCAATATTTTGGGCCTATAAGCATTGGCACACATATTGCAGTATTCTCTGTAGATTACTTGTTGAATACGAAAGGAATTTAAATCAAGATGGTTAAAACTTTTATCTTAAAATTAAGTGAATTAGATCATTATCTGTGTATCCACATTGCCGGGTGGAACGGCAGAAAATTCCTTGATAGAATCATGTATGCGCTCTCTCATCTTGGATACGGATATCTTTACCCCGCTATAATCGGCTGCACTGCAATGTTTGACCGCAGTAACTCAGGGCCTCTTTTACAGAGCGGTTTTCTTGCATTTTTAATTGAAACCGTTAGCCAGACAATTTTAAAAATCAAGGCAAGAAGGCAGCGGCCGTTTTTAGTACTGCCTCAAATTAAATCTATAATGAAGGCTCCTGATATGTTCAGCTTCCCTTCCGGACATGCTGCCGGTGCATTTGTGATGGCAACAATCTTTTATCACTTTTATCCCTCTTTATCAATCCCCCTTTACGGGACAGCATCTGCAATTGGGTTCTCAAGAGTTTACAATGGGGTTCACTATCCAAGTGATGTGCTTGCAGGGTCTTTTCTCGGTTTTATTTCTGCACGTCTCGGAGTGATGATAGCACTTTAAAAAGATTGTTTCCGGTTATTTTATAATTTAAAAAGCCCCCTTTATTTAAGGAGGCTTTTTTCCAAATATTTTTATCCCCAAATATCTTTCAGCATAACTTCATGCCTGCATTTGGGGCAAAGTACTTTCATTATATCTGTTCTTCTTATCTCTGCATCTTCAAATCTCTCTGCAGGAGATGTTTCAATACCTGCAGGGACCAATACGAGATTAGGATTTCCATAGGCAAGAGTACCGAGCTTTTTGGAAGTCCATTCCAAATGATCTTTTGTTGTAATGATACTGTGACATACTTCACAAATTACAAGTTCTTTTTCAATACTTTCACATGCAAGCTTTCTATCAAAAAGTGCAAGATCAAACTTGCTTGTAAGCTGAATACCTTTACCAGTAATACAATTCTGCTCACAGTTCCCGCAAAAAATGCAGGAATCATACCTCAGTTCAATTTTCCTTAATGGATTTTTAATTGTAACCGGTTCTTCAGGATCAATGACATGAATAGCATTACCGGGGCACACTTCCGCACATGCTCCGCAACCCACACAATACTCATCAAAATATTCCGGTTTTCCTCTGAACCCTTCAAAAGGTATGTGCTGTTCTTTTGGAAATTTTGTCGTATAAGGCTTTGAAAAAAGTGATCTCAATGCCTCACGAAGTTCTCTTAACTTAGGATACTTCATATTATTCCCATATTACAGTCTCGGATTATCGCCTCGATCTTCGGCGTATTGATCAACAACACTCTTTTCCCACAATTTAACTCCAAAAATGTGCGCTCCTCTCGCAATAGCATGAGCACCAACCGGAGATGTTAAAAGTACGAATGGGATACCTATTAATGCTTTTACTCCGAGTCCTGTAAATCCCTTCATAATAAATATTCCAAAAAGTATTCCGCATGTACCAAAAGTCACACATTTAGTCGCAGCCTGAAGCCTGTTATATACATCAGGTAATCTTAATAGACCTAGACAGCCCAGAGCATCAAATGCAACCCCCATACCTATTATGATTTTTCCTACAATTTCATTCCACATAGCATTACTCATCCAATGTTTTATGTGCAAGATACTTTGCAAGCGCAAGAGTTCCAAGGAAACTCAAAAATATCCATGCAAGAGCAACATCAATAATAAAATCTCTTTTTGATATAACCGCCCACAATGCCGTCATTCCAACTGCAAGTGTTCCGATAATGTCAATTGCAACCATCCTGTCAGGTATGGTACGTCCCACAGCAGCTCTTACCAGACATGCAAAACAACAACCTACCAGAATTAAAAAGAAAGTATTCATAGCTCTCTCAATTAAATATCTTTAATAGAATCTTCTCAAATTTCCCAGCTATCTTTTCGCTGGCCCTCTTAATATCAGTGTGCTTAACATTAATGCAATGGATGTACAGAATGTCTCCTTTGATATCCACTGTCAATGTACCGGGTGTAAGCGTAATGGAATTAGATAGAATCGCTTTCCCCATATCAGATTTCAATTTTGTTTTCACTCTTACAATTCCGGGATTGATAGGCATACGAGGATGGAGAACCCTGTACGCAACATCAAAATTTGCCTTTGCCATTTCCCATACAAATACAGGGAGATATACTGCTACCCAGAACCATCTTTCAGGATTTAAAACTTTATTTGTATCTCTGATAAAATTTTCGCCGAAAATAATCCCTGACAATATCGCAATAACAATACCGATTAAAATATGCTGCCAGTCCAAAGACCATGAAAGTCCAATCCAAAGCAAGAATGAAAAGAGTATGAGCAGGATTTTTCTCACCTCATCCTCCCAGAACCATTTGTACGTAGTTTAGACCACCGGCAATAATATTTGCTGCCGGACTCAAAATCATTGTCTTTAATCCGGGTATTAAAAGCAAACCCATAGTTATACTTAAAATAGCAAGAATAACCATAGGAATACTCATCATAACAGGAACTTCTTTTATATCTTGAAAAATTTTATTTAACTTACCCTGAAAAACCATTTTATTAAATTTCATAAAATACACTATTGTAATAATACTTACCAGAACAAAAACCAACGCCAGAATAAAATGCTTGCTCTGAACAGCAGCAATTACAATTAAAAGTTTACTCCAGAATCCTGCAAATGGAGGTATCCCACTAATTGATAAAGAACCAATAAGGGATGTTCCTGATGTCAGCGGCATTACATCACCAAGCCCGCCCATTTTTTCCATATCACGTGTTCCTGTTCTATATACAATTGCGCCAGAATCTAAAAATAAAAGTGACTTAAAAGCAGCATGATTCATCATGTGAAAGAGTGCTGCAAAATATCCCAAAGATGTCCCAAGTCCAAGAGCAAAAATAACGCACCCTATTTGACTTATTGATGAATACGCAAGCATACGCTTTACATCTTTTTGTCCAACTGCGAGAATGCCCCCCACAACCATTGAGAGTGTTCCGAAAACAAGAAGCATTAGAGACAAAAATTTAAATTGAGATATACCAAATACATTAAAAAATATTCTTATTAATGCATAAACCCCAAGCACTTTTATAACAACACCTGAAAGCATTGCAGAAATCGGTGCAGGTGCGGAAGGGTGCGCATCAGGCAGCCATGCGTGAAACGGAATCAGAGCAGCTTTTAAAGAGAATCCCACAAAGAAAAGAATTGCAGTAAACATCAGAGCTGAATTCATACCTGTATTTGAGATCATTTTTGAAGCATCTGCCATGTTCAGGGTACCTGTAACTCTGTAAAGTATTGCAATTGCAAAAAGTATAAATGCTGAAGCAGTACCGCCCAGCACCTGATATTTAAATGATGCTTCCAACTCTTCAGCACCCACTCCGAATGCAACAAGCGAATAAGAAGCAATTGCACTAATCTCAAGAAAAACAAACATATTAAAAAAATCGCCGGCAAGTACAACACCGTTCAATCCTGCAATCATAAGTAAAAACAATATGTAATATTTAACTTTATCTGTGTAGTGGCGCATATAATCAACTGAATATATTGTCACCATAAGGCCTACAAAATTTATAATCAGCAGCATAAACAGCGATAACCCGTCAGCTACCATTGAGATACCAATGGGAATATGATTTACAGGCTGCCACCCTCCTGCATAAAATACAATTGTATGATTAAAAGAACCTAACATCCAGAATGTCATAATCGTTAATATCAAAGTTGCCAGATTACCGATTATGTCTGGTATGTTGCGCCACAGCTTTGCCAAAAAAGGCAGTAAAAAGGCAAAGCCTAACGGGATTACAATAAATAAAGGTAATATGTTCATCCGCGTAGTTTCCTGATTTTACGAACATCAAAAGTATCATATTTTTCAAAAATTCTTACTGCAAAAGAAACAAGAAGTGCCGTAGTTCCCAGGCCGATAACTATTGCTGTTAATACAAGGGCCTGTGGAAGAGGATCAACATATAAAGCATGCTGATTCCCTATATCTACAATAGGCGGCACTCCTCCGGTTCTATATCCTATAAGAGCAAGAAACAGATTAATTGCATACTCCATAATCATAAGGCTGATAATAATTTTTATCAGATTTCTCTTAACAATTACTCCGTAAAGTCCAATGGCAAAGAGTACAACAGCCAGTACGAACTCTATCATAATTTCTCTCCTACTCTAACAATTGCAAAATTGATAAAAATTGCAAATAAAGCAGCAGCCACTTCAATACCTATTGCAAGATTACAAAGCGGAATTATTCCGCCGCTGAAAAGAGCTCCTGCATGCACGCCCGGATTTGTTTTTGAAAAAATATTCAGAAAAAAATAAGTGCCCTGAATTAACCCCAAAATAGCAATAAATAGAAAAGCAAATATACCGCCGCTCTCAATTAAGGATGCTCTTTCTTTGTAAATCAGGCTCTTTGCTCTTTCCGAACCGTACGCCAGAATTAACAGCACAAAACACCCTGCTATAAGTACGCCCCCTGCAAATCCACCGCCTGGTGTCAAATGGCCGTGAGAAATGACATAGAAACCCAGTACAAATATAGACGGCGCCATAATCTGACTGATCTTTTTTACTATCAAAGTCATGCCCTGCATCGCCTACACCCTCCCATTCTTTCTTAACACAGCTACAACTCCGGCGACTGATGTAAAAAGAACTGTTGCCTCTCCGAGTGTATCATAACCGCGAAAATCAAGAATAACTGCTGCAACCAGATTAACTGCTCCGGTTGCATTGACACCATAGTTTATATAATAATCCGCCATTCTTAAAACAGGGCTGCCAAAAGCAGAGATATCTCCGAATGCTTTAATGCTTGCAAAAACAAAAGCTGCAACACAAACAAAACCGCATATCCACAAAACAACTTTTCTAACTTTAATGCTCTCAATGGTATCCTTTCGTGTTGTCTTTAATACAGCAGCAATAAGGATTATCAAAGTCAGAGTTTCAATTATTATCTGGACAATTGCAAGATCAGGTGCCTGCAGAATAAGAAAAATAATAGTCAATGCAAATCCTATGATACCAAGAGAAATAACACCTGAAAGAATATCCTTTGTTTCAAGCGCAATAATTGCCCCGCATATCATCAATCCAATAAGGGGGATGAGGGCAGAAATCATCCGCTACCTCCCATTAAAACAAGTATCAATACTGCCAAACCGAGACATAGCCATACCATATACAGGCTTAAAACTCCTGTATGTACTGGTATTAACAATTGAGCAGTTCTGTTAAGTAAATTGTTACACTGTTCATAAACATCAAACCACAATGCAACTGCTTTATCATAAAACCACTTTATTCCGGATAAATTTCTGATTGTATTATAAAACCCTGTCCCTGTTACTCTGTCCTCTTCTTTAAGCTGCTCACCGCCTGTGAAAGGAGCTGCTTCACGTACTTTTATTGTACCAAATAAATAAATAATAACTCCTACTCCCAATCCGGCTATAATGGAAATTGTAGCCATACCCGGTTTCCACAAACCAATAAAAGAAGTATTTCCTGCAACAGGCAAAACTAAAAGTTTCAATGGAACAGAAAATGCAAAAATTCCAAATATTACACAAAGAACCGCAAGAGTCAAAATCGGGCCGATAATCAATAGGCCGGATTCTTTAATATTCTTTTTCTCAATATCTTTGGAAGGTTTCCCAAGAAATATAGCATGTGTTAATTTCATAAAACTTGCCAGTGTAAGGCTGCTTCCAAATAAAGCCGCAATCAACCAAATTATCCACAATTTATCACCCTGCTGGCCCAACTCAATTAGTCCCTGATATACAAGCCATTTGGAAGCAAAACCATTAAATGGAGGAATACCTGAAATTGCAAAAGCAGCCACAAGAAAAGAGATATAAGTTAAGGGCATAAATTTAGATAACCCGCCCATTTTATCAAGATCTGTTGTTCCTGTTTTTTTCTCAACGGACCCGCCTGCCATAAACAGGCAGGATTTATAAATTACATGATTCAACAGATGGAAAAGGCCGCCAGCCAGGCCCAGAACAGTCCCTGTCCCGATACCAAGTATCATATATCCGACCTGACTTACAGCATGGTATCCAAGCAGGCGTTTTAAATCATGCTGAATCAGTGCCATAAATACTGCAGCCAGTATAGTAATACTTCCCAAAGCCATTAAAACAACATTCATTGCAAAATTCATTTTGAATATAGAAGTTACAGCCCTTGCAAGAAGATATATACCTAGCAGCTTATCGAGAGAAGCAGGTAAAAACGCTGCCACCGGTGTAGGAGCTTCTTTTGCTGTATCCGGAACCCAGGTATGGAATGGTATGGCTCCTGCTTTTGCAAGTATACCGCAGAGCAATAAAATGAAAGCAGCGTAAGATGCAAAACCTGCTATTGGTATATTTATTTCATTTATTGAAAAGCTCCCTGTAATTCTGTAAATAACTGCAATAGCGAGAATCATAAGTACATCTGTACCGCCTATTATAACAATGGATTTATTTGCAATTGGTGCAGCTTTTTCTCCTCCGGTTAATATTAAGGTATACAGCATAACACCGAGGAAGCCCCAGAAGACAATCATTAGTATTAAATTATTTGAGAACACTGCTCCGGTTGTTGCGCCTATTGTTAAAAGAAAAGAGCCGTAATACATGGAACGGCTTTTATTTTGCCGCATAAATGAAACTGAATATATAGCAATAAGAAGCCCGAAAAATCCTGCAACAAGCACAATAAAGGATGCAAGATTATCCATGGAGAACAAAATCCGGTCATTATAACTGAATATTAAAGGCTTCTTTAAAAATAACCAAAACAGATATCCGAATGTGGCAGCAGAAACCAATACTGTGATTGACTCCTGTACATATTTCACTTTTTTAGGTACAATGAAACACAGCAGGCCCGCTATAAACGGAAAAATTATGGGCAAAAGAAGATTCATCACACACCCATCTCTCTTATGATTTTTTCTGTTTTCTGATGAGACAACTTCATAAGATCCTGTTCGTTCAGAACATCTTCTGAACTGGTTTCTTTATTTACAACAACGACTCTTTCAGTGCAGCAGTAACACGGATCCACAGCAGCAAGGATGAGTGCTGCATCAGCAACTGTTTCTCCAATGCAGGCAATTTCATTTGAAAAAATATTTGTGTAACTCGGTGCCCTGACTTTGTATCTTGCTGGAAAATTTGATCCGTCACTCTTACAGTAATGATAAACTTCCCCCCGGGGAGCCTCTGCTCTGCCGATTCCTTCCCCGGCAGGCAGCTCTTTAATTTTAAGATCAATAATTCCTGGTTTCATCTTGTTAAGGCACTGTTCAATTATTTTTACAGATTCATACATTTCTAGGATACGCACAACAGCTTTTGCAAATACATCTCCCTCTTCCATCACTACAATATCCCAGTCCAGCCAGTCATATGCAAAATATGGGTCATCTTTTCGAACATCAATGGCCAGGCCGGAAGGACGGGCTGTGGGCCCTACAACACAGTACTCTATGGCCTTCTCTTTTGTCAGAACTCCAACACCCTTCATCCTTGCATGAATTACAGGATCATCCATTACAGCACCTTTGAATATATCAAGAGCAGGTTTTAATTTATCAAGGCCTTTTAATACCCACGGTATATCGTCATCGTTAATATCGCGCCTTACACCGCCTACTTTAAACATAGCATAACTCTGCCGGTTGCCTGTAATCTTATCAAATATATCACACACAATTTCACGATATTTCCACGCCCACATCCATACAGTATTGTAGCCAATAAAATGCCCTGCGAGTCCGAGCCAGAGCAAATGGGAATGTATTCTCTCAAGTTCGCATATAACTGTTCTGATGTACTGTGCCCTTTCGGGAGCTTCAATGCATCCGAGATCCTCCATTGCATTAATTGATGCAGCAGGATGACTGGTAGAGCAAATACCGCAAATTCTTTCAACCAGGAATACAACCTGATCCCACGATTTTGATTCGGCAAGTTTCTCAATACCGCGGTGATTATACCCTATCTCAATATCCAGTTTAACAACACGTTCGCCCTCAACGTGAAGTTTAAAAAATTCCGGCTCTTCCTGTAACGGATGATATGGGCCAATAGGAATTATTTCGCTCATTTATCCCTCCTGAGAGGATAGCTGCCTTCAGGCCAGTCGTCTGGCAGAAGAAGATGTTTCATATCAGGGTGACCTTTAAAATTGACTCCTAAAAGTTCTGCAATTTCCCGCTCAATCCATTCAGCTCCTTTGATTATTGCAGCAATGGATGCAACCTCAGGATCAGGTTTTTCCGTTTTGATTCTAAGAGAAAGCACCTGTGGAAGCTGGAAAAAATCAAAATGATATAGAATTTCTATTACACCATAAGGAGTATCAACACCTGATGCAATTATAAATCTGCCTTTCAGCTCTTTGAATATATATCTGGTAAACTCTTCAATATCTTCATTATCAATATCAATATATATACGGCGGCTGTTGTGTTCTGCCCATTTTTTTATCTTCTTGCCAAAATTCTTTTGAATGTCAGATTTTATTTCTTCCCAGGTCATCTATTCCTCGATTATTAAGCCTTTTGTTTAACAAGAGCCAGAAGCTTTGCCACACCTGCTATAATACCTTCCGGTTTCGGAGGGCATCCCGGAATATAGATATCTACCGGTAAAACCTCGTCAACTGTTTTGGGCATAACATAACTGCCGGAAAAAACACCATGATCAAGGGCGCATGTACCAATTGCAATTACAACGCATGGCTTTGGAACCTGCTCATAAACTTCTTTTGCCCTCTGCATTGATTTCATTGTCATATTTCCGGTTACCAAAAGGGCATCTGCATGCCTCGGACTCCCCACGAGGACAATACCAAACCGTTCAAGGTCAAACCGGGGAGTCAGGCAGTCAAGTATCTCAATATCACAGT
Organism: bacterium; assembly: GCA_021158245.1. Classification (NCBI taxonomy): domain Bacteria; species bacterium. Next base: position 19,278 of record JAGGVB010000174.1, read on the forward strand.
TATTACAGCTTCCTGTTGACAGGTGGTACACCCATAAGGATTTTGTAAGTGCTTTTAATTTAATTCCCATAGATTTAAAACCCCATTAAAGCAAGAATAACAGCAACTATTCCTAAAAATGTAACAGGACCCCAGAAAAACTTCACAGCCTGATCTATACGCACCCTGGGATTTGTGTTACGTATAAGTATGGCAATTACAAGAAAAAACAGATATTTTAATATGGACCACAATATGGACCAGCCGTGGAAGCTTACTCCTCCCCAAAAGATGAGGACAAAAAACATCGGGAGAGTAAAAAACATCATCATTTTTGTGAGTTTTATTATTGCGAGAGGTGTGCCTGAATACTCAACTTCAAGTCCGCCCATAATTTCTGTTTCAGCTTCAGGAATATCAAAGGGTACAAGAGTAAGTTTTGCCTGAATAGTCAGGATTACAATTATTAGGGCTATTATACCTGATGCTGATCCTGCAATCATTCCATGAGTCTGCTGAAAAGCAATCAACTGGTTAAGTTTAATTGCGCCGCCGGCTTTAATTACAGGTACAGCAACTGCAAGTAGAAAGGGAAGTTCATCAGCAAGCATTAGTTTCATTTCTCTGCTTGCACCGAGAGATGCAATCGGATTTTTTGATGCAAACCCTCCGATAATAAAGGAAATCGAAGGGATCATTAGAAAATACAGAACTACAATAAGATCACCGATAAAACCTCTGTCCTGCCACAGCAATGAATTCCATACAATTGTTGAAACAAGAGTAACCGCAGCAAGCCCGAATACAGGAGCTGTAAGAAAAGTTGCTCTGGAGCATGCTCTTGGTATTACTGTCTCTTTACCGAGAAGTTTAACAATATCAAAAAGAGGCTGCATAAACGGGGGGCCTACTCTCCATTGAACTCTCGCTGTCACTTTTCTGTCCAGCCAGCTTGCCAGGATACCGACAAAAGCAGTAAAAATAAATCCTGGAAAAATCAGATAATTAAACACTTGTTCCATATCAGATATATTCTTCCTTTTTCCAAGGGATTGAGTGTACTATCAAATTTTCCGATACTTCAAACCAGTACTTGTCCTTATCCGGTTTAAAATCTCCGTATTGAACTGCTCCTTTCGGGCATTCTCCAACACATACCGGCACCTCTTTATCTTTGAGCCGTCCTTCGCACAGATCACATCTTGATACAAAGTATGTTATGAGTTCGGGCAATATCGTACCGAAAGGACATGCATAGCTGCACGTATTGCATGCCACGCAAAGAAGGTTGTAACGTTTAACAATATTGTTTTCCTGCTTTTCAAGAGCATCTGCAGGGCAGGCTGTTACGCAGGGGGCTTCATCACAATGACGGCACGCTATTGCAAATTCCGCAATTTCTCTCAAATAGCGTATTCCATCATTATCAGGGTGGTAAAAATAGCTGCACCCTACAGTACACTCCTTGCATTTTCTGCACGATTCAAGATCTATGAACAATCTTTTTCTCATACTCATTCCCAAATATCCGGCAGGCCCTTCAGCTGATCATACGTAAAAACAGGGCCGTCCTTGCAAATAAAGTAGTGATCAATAAGGCAGTGCCTGCACTGGCCTATACCGCAGTACATCTTGCGTTCCATAGAAAGGACTATGTCTTTTGGGCTGACTTTCAGTTCCAAAAGTTTCTTGGTCCCGAACTTCATCATTATCGGCGGGCCGATTACAACGGCTGTCACATTATCTCTGTCAAATTTTATATCATCAAGAAGTGTTGTAACAACTCCTTCATGCCCCTTCCATGATTTATCCGCTTTATCTACGGTTACGCGGAGGTCTATATCTTTTTTAAATTTATCGATCTGATATTTATAAACTATATCATCCGGTGTTCTGGCACCGTAACACATTGTAATTTTGGGGAACTTCTTCTTTTCATTCAAAAGGCTGTACAATAAGGCCCGTGCAGGAGGGAAACCCACACCTCCGGCTATTAAAATGATCTCCCGCCCATACATTGATTCCAGAGGAAAACCATTCCCATAGGGGCCCCTTAACCCAAGAGAATCGCCTTCGTTTGCCTTATGCAGCCTTGAAGTCATATATCCTACATTATTGATTGTAAACTCAATTGTCTGGTTTTTATGACTCGGAGAAGACATTGCAAAAGGCCCTTCACCCACACCGGGAAGGGTTAATTCTGCAAACTGGCCGCATTTGAAAGAAAAAGGGGCTTCGGTACGTAGAATAAAAGTTTTAATACCCGGGGTTTCAGGTATTATTTTCTCAATAACTGCTTTTTGCGGTTTGTATGGATTTTCTGCTTTACTCATAAAAGTTTCCTCTATCTCGCCGCAAGGTCTTTTAAAACAACACGCATATCAATTTTCCCCTGACATGCCTCAATACAGCGTCCGCATCCGGTGCAGCCCAATTGGCCGTAATTTTCTTCAAGATACTTAAACTTGCAAAAATACCTGTTGCGAAAACGTTCAAAAAGCCTGGGCCTCGGAGTGCCCCCTCCAGCAGTAACAGCATAACCAGTGTACTGACATGAATCCCACCCTCTCAATTTAACAAATTCTTTTCTGCTTGCATCTTCAAGCATGTAACAGTGGCATGTAGGGCACACATTATTACAAGCACCACATTCGACACAAGTCTCCACATGTTTTTTATATACTTCGGATTCCCAGCTTTTTGAAACAATATCCGTATAAGACCCGTTAAAATCAAAATCACGATTATTTTTCAGTACTTTAACTCTGGTCTGTTTCCGCATTTTTTCTACAGCCTCGTTTTCCTCCTTCACAACTTCTTTCAGAGCTTTGTCAAACCCTTCCAACAATTCTTTTCCTCTGAGGCTGCCAATTTCGACAACATAACCTTCCCACACTTTTGAAATATTAAGGTCAAACCCTCTTGTGGGGAAAGGGTCACCGCCAACCATAGAACAAAAGCATGTGCTTAAAGGTTTATTACAGTCTGCACTTACAATAATGCTCTCTTCTCTTCTGCTTTGATAAAGAGGATCTGCGAAATCTCCTCCGAAAGCCTGATCCAGAATTGGCAGCGCAGCAAGATCACATGCCTTAACCCCCAAAAACAGCCATGGCTTATTTTTGTTGTTGTTTTTCTTAATTATATTTTCAACAGGAGGTAATAAATAATTTTTCAAAGGCTGCACAGTCCGCACTTCATCAACTATAATAGAATTTATACTGCTGTTGTCAACCTCATGGAAATAAAGTCCTCCTTCTTCACGTCTCGGCGCAATAATGAAGAACTTTTCAAGCCAGACATTTAAAATAGATGCCCAGTATTCTCTGCTTATGTAGTATCGTTCTGCCATAAAAAGATTACCATGTCTTTGTTGAAACAAACCGAATAAATCACTAACTGAATAACATTGAACATTAATAAAAAGACTAACCAAATAAAAATTCAGAAGAATTCCCGGATTAAAATCTGTTTCAAATCTTTTACTGCATGAATGATAATGACTTTTTAAAATACAATACGTAAAAATAAGATGAAACCAGCCAAATTTTAAATCTTCAGCCCCAGTAGGAATCGTAATGGAAAGAATAATAGGATCAGGATTAACACAATTATCAGCTGTACTTTAATTTAAGATAAGTTTTATTAATTATCATGTCAAGTATTTTTTATTATTAACAAAAAAATATTCCGCCATAGAATATTTTACGCTACTTTTTACGATTTATTCGTAAAATATCACTCTGAATCGATAATTTTTATATTTTGGGAAATAAATTTAATTATAGAATCTGCACTTTCTGCACATACGGAGCTGATACTGCCCATAAATTTTAGAGTCTCGGGTTGAATTCCGATAAAATACGGATCCATTCCACGTTTTGCTATAATATTCATCAAAACTGTAATCGGTACTTTATGTGTTGAAAATGTCGGAACAAACTTATCTATATCAGAAGCTGAAAACAACTCTGTTTCTCCCGGAAGGCCGCCCAGATCAGCAGCATCAATAAATATAATCGCTTTAATTTCTTTGTTTTCAATAAAATCAAAGACAAGGCTCTCAACGCTTTTTTCCTCTTCAGTGAAAACTCTTTCAGGAGAAAACTGTTTGAGAGCCTCTGCTGCTTTAATACCTATCCCGTCATCACTTCTGTCTCTGTTTCCAAGCCCGACAATAACAACAGATTCCTTGTGATGATTATTAAAAATATCTGCAATTGCTGATTTTATTACATTATCTTTCAATTTTCACCAAATGTGTTGAACAACTTATACAAGGGTCGTATGCCCTTGCAATAACTTCACACTGAAAACGAATTTTATCATCATCAGCATCCTGTTTAACAAGTGCCTCTACTGCATTTCTCATATACTTTTCAACATCTTCAAGATTTTGTCCCGTAGGAATTACAAAATTTGCCTTATCAATAAGTCCGTCTTTCATTTTATAATGGTGATAAAGAGTTCCCCTTGGTGCTTCTACTGCACCCACTCCTTCACCATCTAATTGTGAAGGCAGTACAATCTCAGGGTCATCTTCAATCTTCAACATTTTGTCAACAATTCCCGGAATTAATTCAAGAGCCCACACAAGCTCAATTGCCTGAGCAAGGTTATTAAAAACAGGATTTTTGAGCCATCTCGGATTGTAATATTTTTTAAATAGAACGCCTGCTTTTCCCTGAAGCCTCTCGCCCAGATTAACCATACGCGCCAAAGCGCCTACACTGTAAGGCTTTCCATTATACAGGCAATGCTTTGCAGCAGAGTGTGCACAGAACTGTTCATTAGTAAGTGATTTATATTCTGCAACATCAACAACACTGCCGTCAGAAATAATAATCCGATCTCCTACAATCCCGTATGTTCCGTCACCAGGCTCACAACACATATAAGTTGTCTCTTCCTCAAAAAAATCAGGTATCTCCAGCCCGCCGATCAGATCTGACCCTATCTCGGCAAATGCAAGCTGCTTTTTAGCCTCGCTCTTTATTCCGAGAAGAGTCTTTTTATCCGGGAACTTTCCAAAACCCCCTACAGTAGGATTCTCACCATGGATCATACGGCCGCCTGTTACCTGCATTATGTGATTTCCATATTTTTTCAGGCTCAAAGCTCCAAGCACCTCGTCTCCGTATTTCTCTGCCATTGCTATTGCACTCGGGTAACCCAAAAAGTCCGGCAGGGCAAGTACAAAAACATGGAGGGAATTACTCTCAATTAATTCTCCGAGATGCATCAGACTGCGTAATAGCTGTACTTTTTCAGGCACTGCAATCCCAAGGGCTTTTTCCAAACCTCTTAACGCTGCATATCTGTGAGAAATAGTACAAATAGCACATATCCGGCACGCAATACTCACATCTTCAGCAGGAGTCTTGCCCTCAACCAGTGTCTCAATAAGACGTGTGCCTTCAAATATATCAAAATGAACATCTTTTATTTTATTACCGTCCATCCTTATCGAAATCCCGCCTTCTCCTTCTACCCTGGCTAACGGTTCTACAATAATCTCTCTCATCTTAGAGAACTCCTAATATTTTCTTTAAAGGTTTCATCATTGCGCTTCCACCATGAATACGGAAACGCCGTTTTATCTCTTCTATTGAGAAATCTTTTTCTTTAAGCAGATTAAACTCAGAACTCACATTTGCATCCTTCATAGGCCCCCAGCATCCTATACAAGGCAAATTATGTGAAGGGCACGCAGCCCCGCACCCCGCTGCAGTAAGCGGGCCGAGGCACAATATCCCCTTTAGAAGCAGGCAATCGTTCTCTTTCCACCTGCATGTTGCACAAACAGGATAATCCGGAAACACAGGCATATCATCCTGGAGAAAATGCGCATAAATATAAAAAAACTGCGTTGCATCAATAGGGCAGCCCGGAATATAAAAATCAACATCAACAAATACATCAATGGGTTTGGATTCTATCGGAGTCCTGTTCTCAAAAAAACCGTCTCCGTAAACCTTCTTAAACCGTTCATCCCATCCTTTTGCGCCGAGCTCCATAGCCTGAATACCGCCGTAACATGCACAATTTCCCATTGCAACCAGAAATTTGGTGCGTTCTCTTATCTCTTTAACGTGCTTTGCCTGTTCCTGACTGGAGATAGAACCTTCAATAAGTGCAATATCCAATTCCGTATCATCATTATCACTCTTTGCAAGTGAAAATGATTTAATATTTGCAGTCTGGAAAAATTCCAGCAATTTTTCTTCACTATGAATAATTACAAGCTGGTCACCATTACACCCTGTAAATCCGTACAGACCAACATTTTTCTTTTCCTGACTCAATTTTTTTCTCCTCAAATTTATATGAGACCCTTCATATGAATTACGTCCCAGTACGAAAAGACCGGGCCCTCAAGGCAGGTATATATATAACCTCCGATACTGCAGTGCCCGCATTTACCGACACCGCATTTCATTCTCCGCTCAAGAGTCATAAGTATCTGATGTTTTGGTACATTTAATTTTAATATCTCGGCAACAACAAATTTATACATAATCGGAGGCCCGCACACTGCAAAACTGGTATTATTGGGATCTATATCAGTTAGATTTGCAAAAAGCCTGGTAATAAGACCTGTCTCATACGGCCAGGCTCCTGTATCATCCTGATCCACTGTCAGATGGCAGATCAGATCGTCACGGGTCATCATGTTGAAAAATTCTTCTTTAAATAACATATCATCAGGACGTTTTGCACCGTGAAGAAGGTAAATTTTTCCAAATTGATCCCTGTTGTCCAGGGCATAAAGAAGAAGAGATCTTAATGGAACTGCGCCAAGTCCTCCCATTACAATTACAAGGTCCCTTCCTTTCATGTCCTCAATAGGGAATCCGTTGCCATAAGGGCCTCTCACACCCATAATATGATTTTCTTTCATCTTGAAAATATGATTTGTAACATTGCCAACTCTGCGTATACCAAATTCAATAAGCCCCGGCCTTGACGGAGTGGAAGATATACTGAAAGGAGCCTCACCTATGCCATTCAGAGAAACCATCATGAACTGGCCAGGCAGGTAATTAAGGTTTATAGCTTTTGAGACATCTACCGCCCTTACCTGGAAAAAATTAACATCTTCAGTTAAGGGATATCTTCTAATCAAACGCATAGGTTCCGGAGTGTACGGATTTCTCGGCTCTGATGCACATGCACAATTTGTCATACTTCCACCTCCTCGCCTTTAAGCCGCATACCGACAGTTCTGATATCAATACCTACCGGGCATGTGTCAATACAGCGGCCGCATCCGACACATGCAGGCTCATCATATGCGCCGATAAAGGCCTGAAGTTTATGAATAAATCTCAATTTAAGACGTTCTGATCTTGCCTCCCTGAAGTTGTGCCCTTCAGCTACCATTGAGAATTCACGAAACATACATGAATCCCACTGCCTTATTCTCCTGCCGTCAACAGTGTTCATTTCAACTTCATCTCTCACATTATAGCAGGAACATGTCGGGCAGACTATTGTACAGGCACCGCATGAAAGACACTTTTCACCAAGTTCCTCCCACATGGGATGGTCGTAACTCAGCTCCACAATTCCAGGCATTCCTGTAAAATCCATATTTAACTTAAATTTGGATTCTCTCTCTTTTCTCCACTGAATGTACTTCTCAAGGTCTTCATGAGTCACTACTTCTCCTATCATTCTCGGACAGCCGCGTACCATATCATCACCGAGACTGGAACCAACCCATACAAGATAAAAATCACCCAATTCTGTAAAAAAAAGATCAAACCCTTTTTCCACGTTGCTCGTGTTAGTTGTCTTACAGAAACAAAGATCATCGGGAACACACGAATATCCGATAATCGCAGTGTTGCGCCTTCGCTCCATGTAGTATGGATCTTCAAAATTAATGGAATGAAATCTGTCCATAATCATAAGAGCATGGATATCGCATGGATGCAATCCGAATAATACTCTTTTAGGAATGTCTGACAGCTCTTCTTTCATACCTTCCTTTGAAAAACTGTACATGGGAAATTCGGGCGGGACAAATAACTTTTTAAAGGGAATTTTTGTTCTAAGAGCCTTTGTCTCAATATCAGAAAATGAATCAATTTTTGAAAGAGAATAGTGCTCTCCGTTTTTCACAGGGCCCCAAAGTTCTCCGAATAACTCAATAGTCTTTAAGAACTTATTAAGGTCCTTCTTTTTAAGTTTAACAGCTCTCATCAATCCTCCGAAGTTACAAATAAAAACTGCAATTTTAGTTACTATTTATTATTTCTTTACTGCAATCATCATTATTTTACACTGCTGCTTTTCACTCTAAAACACTTATTATAATGATAAGTATTTCTTATGAAATTGTCAAGAAAATTACAAAAACGGGCTGCATCAAATCCTCCTATATAGAATTATCTAACAGAATCCTGACTGGAAAATTATCATAATATTTTTACAATCCTGACAGTTTTTACCTGTCTTCTACCTGAACAAAGGTCTTAATTATAAGCATTGTTAATTATAATATCAAGTAAAATTTTATCTATCACGCTTTTTTTCTGCATAATTGAATATTTATTCAACATGCTGATTTGTTCGCCAGTTTTATTCAATGCTGCTTGAAATTATTTAATCAGGGTCCAGGGAATTAAACACCCATGTGTATAAATAGATAATAATTATCCATTTATAATTAGAAATTACCCGTATGATTAATCCTATTGATTTCCATAGAAATATTTGCAGCATACAAGTCATTGACAATAAACAACATATAAATACAAATTAAAAAAATATCCTGGCAATATATTTGCTGTTAACTATTTTGATAAAAATATTTTTGGCGACAAATTATGACTAAAAAAAATGCATTGATTATTTCAAGCGACGGCATTGCTGCTTTAGAGTTTAAAAACGTTCTGATAAAAAACGGCTATAAAATATTAAAAATAGCCCAAACAGGAGAAGAGGGCCTTGAATTATCAGATAAACTAAATCCTGATTTTATTATTATTGATACTCATCTGAAAGGCAGGATAGATGCCATAACAGCCATAAATCAAATCTCTGCAAAGCACACCATACCGTTAGTAATTACTACATCAGAAAATGAACTAAATGCTGCCAAAGCAATAAATAAAAGAACCTCAACAAATATATTGATTAAACCTGTACAAAAAGATATTCTCATCTACACAATAGAAAACTCAATTCTGCAGGTAAAACTTTACAAAAATGATAAAAAATATTATAATCTGTTTAACAGCGTTGCAGATCCTATCTTAATATTCAGAAAAGACAACTATAAAATTCTCGACTGCAACAAAGCATTTTTAAAAAGATACGGATACACAAAATCCCAATTAATTAAAATGACCCCGTTTAATCTTCACCCTGAAGAAGAATTGGAAATTGTTAAACAGCGAATCAATATGGCTAATCGTGAATATGAATTTGAGTATCATCATATCACAAAAACCGGAGACATCCTTGATGTTTCCATAACAAGTGATGAAATACTTTATGACGGGAAAGAAGCCTTTATCAGCATAATTCACAACATAACAACACGGATAAAAAATGAAAACAAAATAAAAAAGCAGGCATTCGAAGCAGAACTTATCTTTAATATCGGGAAAAAATTAAGCCGAAAACTTGATTGTGAACTGCTTTTAAAAGAAACTGTGGATTCAATAAAAAATCAATTTAATTATTACGGAGTTCTGCTTCTTCTATTCGACAAAAAAAGAGAAAACCTTGTTCTAAAAGCCATATCAGGGGAACACTCCAAAGTCTTCCCTGCAAAAATGAAGATAAATATAAATGAGGGATTAATCGGAAAAGCAGCAAGAACCGGTGTGCCAATACTATGCAGGGATGTTTCAAAAAATAAAGATTATATTAACACATCAAACGAGAAAACAAAATCAGAACTTTCCGTACCGATAATCAGCAATAAGAAAATAATCGGTGTTATTGATATTCAAAGCAATAAATTAAATGCTTTTTCCGAAGAAGACGAAAAAGTAATTGAAACAATAAGCTCACAGGTAGCCATTGCATTAGATAATGCAAAACTTTATAACACCATTAATAAAAAACTGGCTGAACAGAAAAAAACTGCAGCTATTTTAAGGAAAACCCAGCAGGAAACGGACAGAATCTTTAATACTGCAATTGACGGTATTATTGTTATTGACAGACAATTTAAGATATACAAAATAAACGACTCACTATTAAAACAACTTAACATATCAAGAGAGAAAGCAATCGGAGCAAAATGTCATGCGCTGATCCGATCTTCGATATGCAATACTCTAAAATGCCCTATCTACCAGATTAGTGATAAAAATGTTCAATACACTCAAACAGGCGTTATTGTTCATGCCCCTGATAAAGAGCTTAAATGCACTATCTCGTCATCTGCCTTTTACTCTGCAGAAGGCCGATTAAACGGCATTGTCTCCTCTTTTCACGATATTACGGAATACATGGAAATGCAGACTAAACTAATACAGGCAGAAAAGCTCCAATCCATAGGCCAGCTTGCATCAGGCATTGCGCATGAGATTAATACACCCATCCAATATGTTGGTGATAATGTGAGATTTTTTAAAGATTCTTATAAAAATTTTGCAAAAATAATTGAGCAGACTGAAAATCTCTGCGAATCAATAAAATCGGGTGGTGATATTGTCCAAGCTGCTGAAAAACTGCATCAGATTAAAGACGAAGCAGGGCTTGATTTTTTAATAAATGAAATACCAACAGCAATTGATCAGACACTTGACGGAGTTGCGAGAATATCAAAAATAGTTTCTGCAATGAAAGACTTTTCTCATCCCGGAGAAACAGAAAAATCATTAAATGATATAAACAGAGCAATAGAGACAACTGTTACAATAGCACGAAACAGATGGAAATATGTTGCAGATATTGATTTACAATTAGACGAATGGCTTCCTCCTGTTCCATGCTATATTGACGAATTCAACCAGGTAATATTAAATTTAATCGTAAATGCAGCAGATGCTATTGCAGATAAAATCGGCAGCTCGGAAGAAAAAAAAGGTAAAATTACAATTAAAACTAAACCCGCCGGCAATTATATTGAAATTTCCATTAAGGACACAGGAACAGGTATTCCTGAAAAAGTAAAAGATAAGGTCTTTGATCCGTTTTTTACGACAAAAGAGGTGGGAAAGGGAACAGGCCAGGGCCTGGCAATAAGCTACTCTGTTATTGTGGAGAAACATAAAGGGAGTATAGGTTTTGTATCTGTACCAGGGGAAGGCACTGAATTTAAAATTAAACTCCCTATTGATTCATAGTAACTTTTTATCAGTATGGGGAAAAACATGAAAAACATACTGCTCGTTGATGACGAACCCAATGTACTCTCAGGACTGAAAAGGATGTTGTACCCAATGCACAGTATCTGGAATGTACAGACCGCTGAGAGCGGCAAACTTGCCCTTGAAAAGATGATCAGTATACCCTTTGACGTTTTAATTACTGATATGCGTATGCCTGAAATGAACGGCCTTGAATTATTAACTCAGGTAAAGGAGAGATATCCCGATATAATAAGAATTGTTCTATCCGGCCATTCAGACAGAGAAATTATATTAAAATCAGTTAATATTGTACACCAATACCTGTCAAAACCATGCAGCGCTGATACAATAAAAACAACAATTGAACGAGTTCTTGCAATAAAGAATCTGCTTCAATCATCAAAGATACGTACAGTTGTTTCCTCTTTACAGCAGCTTCCGAGCCTTCCCGAGCTGTACACTAATATCATGGCTGAAATTCAAAAAGACGAGCCTTCAATAAATGTTGTAGCAGAAATAATAAGTGAAGATATAAGTATGTCTGCAAAAGTACTGCAGCTTGTAAATTCCGCTTTCTTCAGCCTGCCGCGGCATATTTCATCTATCCAGAATGCTGTGAATCTTCTCGGGTTAGAAACAATAAGTTCTCTCGTACTGTCAATCAAGATATTTTCTCAGTTTGACAATAAGAGCTTTGACTTTTTCCCAATACACAGGTTATGGTCACACAGCCTCCGCGTTGCAAATTTCTCAAAATATATCTCTTCTAAAATTTTAGAAAATCCGATTATAAGCGATTATACCTTTATATCAGGAATGATGCACGACATAGGCAGGTTATTATTAGTGACGAATTTCCCCGAAGAGTATAAAAAAATCATTCAGCCTGCAGAAAAAAACTTTGATTTAATTTGCAGTATTGAGCAGAAGGAGCTTGGTGTTACTCATTCAGGCGTAGGAGCCTATCTTCTTGGTATATGGGGATTTCCCTATCCGGTAATTGAAGCGGTGGCATTCCATCACACACCTCTTCAAAGTAAAGACAGCTCATTATCTCCGCTTTCGTTTGTATATATCACAGATTTACTTGACAATATGAATCAATACAAGACAGAATTTAAACCCAATGCAGAATACCTTAAAATGATAAATCTTAAAAGTAATCTAACAAATTTTAAAAATGAATATAAAAATTTTCTACTTCGAAAGGATGACAGACAATGAACAACAGCATTCTGTTTGTAGACGATGATCCAAATATACTCTCAGCGTTCAAACGAACCCTGCACAATAAGTTCGTCATTGATACGGCTGAAAACGGGGAACAGGGACTTGAAAAATTGATGACAAATAATAGTTTCGCTGCAGTTGTCGCAGATATGCGTATGCCCAAAATGGATGGAGTAACTTTTTTACAACACGTAAGAAAATTCAATAAAAATATAATTAGAATAATGCTTACAGGCAATGCTGACATCCAAACCGCAATTGACGCGGTAAATGACGGCCGCGTTTTCAGGTTTTTAACAAAACCCTGTCCTCAGCAAATATTGGTAACCACTCTTGAATCAGCATTAGAACAATACCGCCTTATCAACGCAGAACAGGAGCTTTTAAAAAAAACATTAACAGGTGCAGTAAAGGTGCTTGTTGAAATCCTCAGCATGGTAAATCCTGCAGCATTCAGCCGTGCCAGCAGAATAAGAAAAATATCCGGACATATCGTAAAACAGATGGGTCTTCACAATATATGGTTATATGAAGTTTCTGCAATGCTTTCCCAAATTGGGTGCGTAAGCCTTCCTTCGTCCTTATTAAACAAAGTCTATTCACAAATCGAACTTACTGCTGAAGAGAAAAGATTGTACTCATCTCATCCTATTATTGGTTACAACCTTCTGTCCAAAATTCCCAGATTGGAAGCAATAGCATCAATCATTAAAAATCAGGATATACCATTCTCCCAATTCCCTGTAACTTCTGATACCGGAAAAGAGGACACAGAAACAACAGGAGCACAAATTTTAAAAGCTGCCACAGATTTCGATTTTAAATTAATTTCCGGAATTTCCAAAAAAGATGCTGTTGAAGAATTAAAGTGTGATATTAATATTTATAATCCGAAAATTGTGGAAGCGCTTGAATCATATCACTCTATACAGGAATTAAATCAAAAGAAAATCGTCAGAGTTAAAGATTTGATTTACGGTATGGTTGCTTTACATGATATAAAAGCCAATAATGGAATTTTACTTGCTGCTAAGGGCCAGGAAATAACATATCCGGTAATAGCTAAACTTCAAAATTTTGCGAGACATGTAGGTATTGAAGAACCTTTTGAGGTATTAATGCCTGAAAAAAATCATCATTAAATATTTAGGGTCTACCGAAAAACTAATTTATTTGATATGCAGATAAACCCCCGTTCTTGAAATCTGGTAAATTGTGATTATTACAGATTACTCATTAGATTCTTCTCGCTGCTGTGACCAAGTTACGGCTCAACAGCCCCATATTTATCCATGAGAGCTCAGTATCAGGCCTCTTGGCACGCACTTGCTTGAGGAGATTATGTTCCTTGGTAACTCCAAATGCACCCTCAATCCGGTTACGTTCTCTTTGTTTCTTCCTCCGCCATCTTTTATTGTTATTGGCCGCTTTTCCTGTTTTCGGACGCCCCAGAGGCTTCATACTCGTTTTGATTTCGACTCCATCTACATCTTTACGTTGTTTTAAATACATTCGATTTTCACGTGTCCCGTATATCTGATCACCTGATGCCCAAAATGGATCTTTATCAAATCGTGTACTGAACTTTTCCACACTTTCCTGAAATTTGGTTCCTTCATGAAAATTCTCATAATCATGATGATCAAGAAACAGGAAACCATCAACATAACTCAGATTGCCCTTCATACCAAACTCTACGGTCTTGCCCGATTTACCTCTGACTATGGGACGGACATAAGGCTTTGATAAGCTAACTATCCGACCTTCAATACTATGTGTTCTGTCAGCATACATCTTTTTTTGCTGTGCGTAGATATGTTCGACAGTCTCAAAACCTTCCAGAATCTTCCCTGAAACCATATGCCCTTTTACTTCCACTTCTGCGATAAGTTCTGTCAGTTGGGACATATTCCGCCTCAGATATTGAAGAAGAGATTTGTTCATTCGCCGGATCTCTTTTTTTGTCTTGCGCTTCTTCTTCTGAAATGAACGGTATTCTTTTTTCGCTTTTCGACAATAAGTTCTAATCTTGCAACCGACAATCCTGCTCAGTTTACGAATTTGAGTAACACAAAATTCTCTGGATTTATTTAGAAGGCCGCTGTCATAGGGATATGTAATGTTGCTTTCAAATACTGTGGCATCTACATGGAATCCTTTGGGTTTTATGAGCTTATCCCGGACAAGAGATTCTATCATATACGCCTCAAACTCATCAAATTCTTTTTCGCCAAGCCGTTTTCGGGCATTGCTCAAACTCGTATGGTGAAAGGGAGGACGACTTCTGAAATCTTCCAAACCGATGAAGTATTGAAGATAGGGATTTTGGTAATCTGCAGGGTGATTTCTTCATCACTCATACAAAGAATGTGCTTCAATATCAAAGCACCAAGCAGCTTACGAGCGGTTATGCCGGGTCTGCCTGTATGACTGAAAGTCTGTGAATATGTTTTCTCAAATCCTTGCCAATTGATTAATTCGGCAAGAATTATCCAGCGGTTCGTTAAATCAAGATGATCTTTAAAAGGCATAAATGAGCTTAACAATTCTAATTGATTGACATTCGTGATTGAAAGTGCGTACATTCAGCCACCATAAGTTTTGGGTTAAAGTGCAAGCATTTTTGCTGCTTTTTTCATTTTCTCGTGCACTTTGGTGTTTAAATATACACATTTTTCCCAACTTAATCAACTGTTTTTATTCATTTTAGATTAGTTTTTCGGTAGACCCTACATAACAACACAAAAAATACTATATGAATAAAATTCGTCAAGTGGATAATAATTTCCTTGATACAGGGAAACATTCCCTGCTAATACTTAAATACAAATTCTTATTCAAATCTTTTACCCATGATTTTAAATTATTTTCAAATAGCCATTTCTTTATAGTACAATATGTTATGTCACTATATTTTTTTTAATAATGCTTGTACACAACAGGCGGTAATCCGGCATAATAGTTGCCTGTACAATTTCTGTAGGTTGAACTATGGACTTTTTGAAAAACAAATATTCGATTATATGCTCTTTCTTATTTTCATACTGAACCTTTTATAGTTTCTGACAGAGCTAAAAATTACATTCAAATTCAGGGTTATAGTTTTTTTTAGATTAAATTGAAGAATGCAGCAGCAAAAATGAATAATTTAAATGATAAAATTACTAAACTTTATGAAACCATAGATATTCTTAATCAAATACAACAGATTCTGGAATCCCTCCACAGTACAACTGAATCAGAATTTCTTGATATAGGTATGAAACTCCAAGTTTTTTCAAAAGAGGCCAAAGCTGCCTCCAATTTAACCATGAAATCTGCCGAGTCGCTTTCCGGTGATACTATTAGAGAAGTAATTAATGACCTGAACGAAATTCTTGACCGTATCGGACACTATCTGCAGTTCAGCAATGGTGAAGCCGTACAGAATACTAAACTACTTTCTGCCGTTCTGAGTATCATAACACAGCTTGATTCAAATCTAAATGCATTTAAAAAAATAATTAAACAATTCAAATTTATCGGTATTTCAGTCCGGATTGAAGCTGCTCGTCTAAATCAGGACAGCCACTCATTTGAAAAACTTGTCAATGATGTAAACAAATTGGCTATAGATATCAATGATAAATGGGGAAATATGCAGCGACAAACTAACATAATATATCAGACTGGTGATAAACAGCTCATATTCATTGATCATCTTAAAGAAAAGCAGTTTCAACAAGCAGAGAATATACTCGGTTCTTTACAAAACGATCTAAACTTTTTAGAAAAAGAGCAGGCAAATTCATTACAGCTAACAAAGCACCTCTCTGATAATGCAGCTATTATCCCACAAAAAATCGGAGAAGTAGTCGCATCCCTTCAATTTCATGATATTATCCGGCAAGTAATAGAACATGTGCAGAAAACCCTGATCGAACAGAACGGTCTGCTTGAAACCGCAGCCCGCTTTATGCAAGAGGGTGGAGATAGTGCGTTTAATGTATGGAATGAGGAGACTGGTACTGTTCTGATAGAGACCTGCTTGCTGCAGAAGATGCATCTTGAAGATTCAGAAAAAAAAATATTGAATGCCATTGACCGAATTGTTGCAAACCTCAGAAGCATCAGTATTGGAATTAACGAGATGCGCAATGATGTCCAGGCAGTTATCCGTACAGCTGATGAGGGCAGCTCTACCATGTTAGGCACAGTTAAACAGGGCATTATGAATATTTCAGAATCATTGAACGGTACTATTGAAACCAGCGTTAATTTGAAAAAAGTAATACAAAAAATTCTTATTGGTGTTTCAGAACTGACTGATTTTATTACAGACATCGAAGAGATTGGTACAGAAGTTGAACTGCTGGCACAAAACGGGCTAATTAATGCTGCTCACCTTGGTGATGAGGGGGCAGCATTAAGTACACTTGCAGATTCTATTCAGAAGCTGTCATTATTAACTAAAAAAAATGTTTTTGAAATTTCAAGTAAGCTTAACCACATTCAGAAATTAACCGATTCAGTAACAGTGCATCCTACTTCTGAGAAAGAGCAGAAAAATGCAGAATTTATAGTAGATGAAACTCAGTATACTCTAAACAAGGCAGTCCGTGGTTTAGAGCAGATTAATTCTATTTCTGTTGATAATATGGAAAAAGTGGAAAATGTCTCTACAAGTCTGAAAATAGGAATTGAAACCCTTATTGATAATATTGAGGTTAATAATAAATTTAAAGACGGGTTTTGCAAAGTTTTAGACCTCTTAAAAATGGTTTTTAATAATTTTGAAATACTGGGTATAAAAGGGGAAGATGCTAATGTATTAGATATTGAGCACCTTAAGAAGAACTATACTATGCAGAGTGAACATGATATTCATAACAGCTATATGAATGGCAATACTGATACTCAGACAATACTCTTTGAAGACAATGATAATGTTGAATTATTTTAACAGAATTGAGGTTTATTAATTAAAATAAGTTGTATTTCAACTGTTCTGGGAGGATTTATGGAAAAATTTAAGTCTGTTAATAAGAATAAAATTATCACAGTTGAGGGGGATCTGCTTATTAGCAGCGCAGCCGCTTTTAAAAAATCATTATCAAAAATGGGGAAAGATCAATCCTATGTCATTGATATTAGAGCGGTTGAAGATATTGATATTGCAGGGATGCAGCTGCTATGTGCAGCACATCTTTCATCCGGGGGGGAAAAAATTACCCTTACCCAGCCCCTTTCTGATACTCTGAAGAAGAAAATTGAGTCCGCCGGATTCCTCAATTGTATAGGCTGCAGCAATAACATTGAGAAAAGCTGTTTATGGAAAGGAGTATCTGAAAAGTGAGTAAGAAGATTATGACAGTTGATGATTCTGCAAGTATAAGGCAGATGGTAAAATTTACTCTGGAAGATGCCGGTTATGGTGTAATGGAGGCTTGTGATGGTGAAGATGCACTTCAGGCATTGACTGGTTCAGGTGTACATATGATGCTTGTTGACCTGAATATGCCCAAACTGGATGGCATAAGTTTAATAAAAAAAGTGCGCTCTATGCCAGAATTTAAATTCATTCCAATTATCATGCTTACAACCGAATCACAAGCTGATAAAAAACAGGCAGGTAAAGAGGCTGGCGCAACAGGATGGATTGTAAAACCATTTAAACCAGAACAACTTTTAAAAGTAGTAAAGAAGGTACTAGGATGAGCACAAATGCATTAGAAAGAGGACGTGCTGCTTTTCTTGAAGAGGCCACGGATCTTCTTGAAGATTTGGAATCTTCATTGCTTGAACTTGAGGAAAATCCTTATGATACAGAACTGATCGGACGAATTTTCCGTGCAATACATACTATTA
>JAGGVB010000175.1 GCA_021158245.1 bacterium
CCTCCTTAACAAGGATATTTCCCCAGTTGTCGGAGAAATTCATCTGCTTCTTGAGAAGAGAGATTTCAGTTTTTGTCAGAAGCCTTAAGTCCTCAGTTGAGAAATTGTCATGAAGGGCAGCTGTCCTCTCACATTCCTTTACAAGGGGAGAGCTGTCAATTATTCCGGTCATAATTTTCTTTAATTTATCTGTCACTTGTTGTTCTCCCTGCGTAGTTTTTTGAATTTTTTACTGCAAGCTGGCCGCATGCACCCTGAATGTCATCTCCCTTGCTAAGGCGCAATGTAACAGCTGCATGCATTGTACGCAATGATTCTGTAAAT
Source organism: bacterium (assembly GCA_021158245.1). NCBI lineage: Bacteria > bacterium. The sequence goes on from JAGGVB010000175.1 coordinate 325, forward strand.
TCCATAATGCGTCTATCATCAGGCCTGCGAAAGATTTTGGTGGTTTCATTATATGGTATAAGATTAATTTTGCATGGGATGTTTCTCAAAAGTTTTTTTAATGCATTTGCCTGGTCACGGGTATCGTTTACATCTTTCAGAAGCACATATTCAAAAGTGATTCTTTTTCTATGAAAGGTGGAATATTCTTTTACAGCTTCAATAAGCATATCTATCGGATATTTGTTGTTAACAGGCATGATTTGGGATCTTACTTTATCTGTCGCAGCGTTTAAGGATATTGCGAGATTATAAGGCTCCTTGTTTTGTAAATACCGGCGTATTTGAGGAACAATGCCTGCAGTGGAAATAGTGATTTTTCTGTGGCCTATTGCAATTCCCTCATTGTCCCTGATTATGGAAAGAGCTTTCATGAGATTGTCATAATTTAACAGAGGCTCTCCCATACCCATAACAACAATATTTGTTGGCTGTTTGCCGGTGATTTCCCGGATTCTGAGTACCTGATCAATTATTTCATCAGGTTCAAGATTTCTGAAAAAACCCATTTTACCTGTTGCGCAGAATTTACATCCCATTGCACAGCCGACCTGAGTGGAAATACATATCGTCCTTCTCTTTCCTTCAGGTATGTACACAGATTCCACAAAAAGGCCATCCTTAAGCTCCCATATAAATTTACGTGTATCAGTGTCTATAGATGAAGATTCGTCAGAAAGTTTAAGGCTGCTGATAAATGCAGTTTCATTTAGCCGATTTCTCAATTCTTTGGAGATGTCTGTCATCTCATTAAAATCATTAACTCCTTTTTTGTATATCCATGACCAAATCTGTTTTGCACGATACTCTTTTTCTCTTAGATCATAGATAAAATCGCTGAGTTCGGATTTAGATAATCCTTTTATATTAATTTTTTTCATTTGCTACCTGATTTTTAAAACAACTAAAGTTAGATCATCGGAAAAATAATTGCCGTTTGTAAAAGTGCTTACTTCCTCAAGAATATTGTTTATGATATCCAAAGCTGAAAAATCGGAGTTATTACGTAAAATCTCAGTAAGTTTTTTTTCTCCGAATTCATTCCCATCAGGGTCCATTGCTTCTGTAACCCCGTCTGTGTAAAGAACAAGAGAATCACCTCTTTCAAGGCTGATATCTGCAGATTCATATTCTGCATTCTCAATTACTCCGATTATAATGCCGCCCTGTGTTAAAAGTTCAATTTCTCCGGTTTTTTTAACAAGAACAGGATAGTTATGGCCTGCGTTTGTATATTTGAATATAAGAGTTTCAGGGTTAAAAATCCCGTAAAAAAACGTTGCGAATTTTTCAGGTGAAGTTGTTTTGGTTATATGGCTGTTGACTTTTGATAAAACTTTATAAGGCTCTGAAAATTCCAGTGCGGTAATTCTTAATGCGGCCTGAAGATTTGACATTAAAAGAGCCGCAGGTACACCTTTACCGGAAATATCGCCAATTGCAATCCCCACTGAATTATCCTGCAGTAAAAAGAAATCGTAGTAGTCTCCTCCGACTTCCTTAGAGGGAATATTGTGTCCTGCAAGTTCAAAAATTTGACTATCGGGAGAATCTTTCGGCAGAAGGTTTGTCTGAATCTCCCTTGCAAGTTCAAGTTCTTCCTCAATTTTCTGTTTTTCCAGGCTGTCTGTGTAAAGCACGGCATTTTCAAGTGCAATTGCCGCCTGTGACGAAAGAACGCTCAGAATCATCATCTCTTCTGCAGAAAAATTTGTTCGGGATATTTTTTCTCCGAGTAGAAGAATTCCGCTTAGTTTGTCTCTGTGAATAAATGGTATTAGCAGGACAGGGTTAAGCTCTCTGAGAGGCTCAAGGCACGGCTCATCATGGGTCTGTATGGAGATGTCATCAAACCCTGTAGGCTGGGTCTGTTCTCTAAGAATAGATATCCACTCTTCCTTGCCTGAGAAAATAACTTGTCTGTCCTGAAGATTGAGTATAAGACGGCCGTCAACAGAACGCATGATAAGTTCTGCGTAGGTAAGAGACATGGTATCTTTAAGTGTTGATGTGATTTTGTCTTTCAATGCTCCGGGGTCAAGAGTTGTAAGAATGTCACGGCTCAGGTTCTGCAGTATATTTCTGTAATCGAGCCTGTCTTTCATAAAGAATTTTTCAATAAGGCGTTCAATTGTACCGAGTATGGGCTGAAAAAAGAGTAAAACAAATAAAATGGAGATAATCTCAATTGCAGGGATATCAATGGGAAAGAAGTGAGACATGATTTTTTTACCCTCTGCAAAGAGTAGAAGGTAAATAGTTATAAGAACAGCAGTTGCAAGAGAAAAAACAAGGCCTTTTCTGATAATGAATCTAATATCAAGGAATTTGTATTTTATTATTGCCCATGCAATGGATCCTGCTCCGATAAGAAGAGCCCCTGTTACAAGCAGGTAACTGATGGATCTTGATAATAAGCTTATATGGAGATGGGGGAATATGAATGCAATGGCGTAAAGGCCTACACTTGCGCGGATACCCCAGAGAACAATACCTACCTGTTTTTTAAGACGCTGGTTTTGAAGCCTGCTGTAACCCCAGAGCATTAGGCCAATGGCAGTAATAATGTAAATTAAGTTGATTAGTGCAAAAAAGTTTGCGTGAAATTCATAAATTAGGCTTACCAGAGCTAATATAATGCCTATAGCAATTGTAACAGGCTGAATTATAAGTCCGAATTTGTCAGAAATCGCACTAAGGTTAATAA
>JAGGVB010000176.1 GCA_021158245.1 bacterium
CTATTTGTATTATCTTTGCTGTCGGATATTGAAAAAAACAGTCGTAAAAATTTATAAATGGAAACATTTTCCCAAGTGAATAGTGCAGATAATGAATTTATCAGAGACTGAGCACTTCCTCCGAATATGTTCGGGGTATACAGTATATCTGTCAGCAAGTCCTGCATTTCCATGATGTCCGAAAGATTTACCTTGACATTTAACCATAGTATTAATATTTTCAATTTCAAATAAAAAAATGCAGTTTTACTTCAGGGAAGATAATTTATTTTTCATGAGAAAAAACACCGTAAAAATTTTACTATCCTTGTCTTTATTAACAGGAACATGCCTGATCCTCTCTTGTGATGTACGTTCTCCTGTGGCAGATAATGATTTTAATCCTGTTATTGAAAAACTGTTTGTACCGGAAAAAAGCTACACAGAATCACAAAATACTCTAATGGTCAGGGCGCAGGTTAATGACCCTCAGGGAATCAATAACATCAAAGATGTTAATTACAATCTGTTCCGGATTAACAGTAATGAAGAAATTGATCGGGGAACTTTAAAAGACGATGGGAAAAATGGCGATGTAATTGCAGGAGACGGCACATATTACTGTTTTCTCGATGCAGGCCTTTTGCGGGGAAATGAGGGTAAATATATCATTTCCGTTGAAGCAATTGATGATGAAAATAATAAAAGCGCTTCTGCGGCAGATACTTTAAATATTCTTTCCGGACAAGAGAACATAAGCCCTGTAATTTTAAAAATATATGTTCCTGCTGCTGTAACCGATTCTCAGGCGGATTCTCTTCTGCTCAGGGCCAAAATTTCCGATAAACAGGGCATTGCTGATGTATGTTCTCTGTTCTGCAAGTTATATTTTCCTCTCGGGAATGAACCTTTAGCCGCATTTCTATTAAACAATGACGGGCTCTCCGGCGACAGCCTGGCATCTGATTCTATTTTTTCCGTAAAAGCTGATATAAAAAAATACGCAGCAGGCCCGGGAATTTACAAAGTACGGTTTCAGGCAAAAGACAGGGGCGGCCTTTTAAGCTGGCCTGCCACAGGCTCTTTTTATCTTCAGATTGAAAATAATCCTCCGGTACTTTCCAATCTTTCAGCACCGGATACAGTATCCAGGTCTAATTCAGGGCCTTTTACATTAAAGATTCAGGTTGAAGATCCCCAGGGATATGGAGATATTAGTAAAGTCTGGTTTACAGTAAATAAGCCGGACGGGTCGTCTACGGGCACTATTTTTAAAATGTCAGATAACGGAGAAGACGGAGACCAGCAAGCGCAGGATGGAATTTTTTCTTTGACTATTTCAATCTCTGCGCAGAATGAAACAGGTGATTACGAATTTATATTTAGAGCGGAAGATAAAAGCGGTTTACAAAGCGAACCTGTTATTCATAAAATTATAGTTGTGGAATAGATGGTAAAAAAAATTATAATTTCATTGGTATTTTTTGTTTCAACATCCCTCAGCAGCCAGAATCTTTTTAAAAGATATTTCTGTCTTGACAAGAATGTACAATCAGGCCCTGCAGGAAATGTTATAAATGAAATTATCATAAATCAGGATTATGTGTGGATCGGTGCGCGGAAGCTCTGCAGGGCAAACAGTACCGGAACCGAATGGAAGGTTTATGGCAGTGATGAAAATATTGGCAGAGGGTCTGTATCTGCAATTGCAGCAAGAGGAGATACATTATGGGCTGCAACTGCATTTGACAGCCTGACTGCAGCGGCCGGATCTTTGGTCGCAGGAGGCGGCCTTTCATGGTCAGTTGATAACGGGAATACATGGAACTGGATTCCGCAGCCTGTTGATTCATCTTATGTTACTGATTATTCCCCTACAACAACAGTGATTAACAACCCGACATATGATATTGCAATAACAGATTCGGCAATATGGATTGCAAGTTTTGCAGGAGGTTTGCGTAAATCAACAGATATGGGCAGGACATGGAAAGTTGTTACAGTTGACGGCAATCCTTTTAGTGCAGTAAAATACCTGAGCCATCGCGTCTTTTCCGTAACATATGACGGGAATTCATTATGGGCCGGTTCTGCAGGAGGAGTGCACAAATCAGAAGACGGCGGGCGTACCTGGACAACCTTTGAGCATCAGAATCAGGCACAGGGTATATCAGGCAATTTTGTTGTAGCAATAGCAAACCAGAAAACTGAATACGGCGAGATTATCTGGGCTGCAACTGTGGAGGCGCTTGGTGTAGATGAGTACAGAGCAGTATCTTTTACAAAAGATGGGGGATTGACCTGGTCAACAGCCTTAAAAGGGGAATTTGCACACAATTTTGCTTTTTGGGGAAATGATGTTTATGTTGTTACTGATAACGGCATATTTAAAAGCTCTGATTTCGGAGAGACCTGGGCTTTATTCCCTTCTATTAAAGATGCAGATTCAGGAGAAGAACTGTACACTACAGAGTTTTATTCAATTGCAGTGAACAATGAAGATATATGGGCCGGATCAAATGACGGTGCAGGATTCTCTTCAGACAACGGATTAACCTGGAAGATTTTCAGGGCATTTAAGAGTACAGCCCTGCCTGATGAACCTTCTACCTATGCTTATCCCAATCCATTTTCTCCCATGCGCCATAATCTTCAAAATGGGGACGGGCATGTAAGGTTTCAGTACCACCTTGATAATCCCGCTTATGTAACTGTAAAAGTGTATGATTTTGGAATGAACCTTGTCAGTATAGTAAGTAATAACCGTTACAGAATGTCTCCGGGCGATTTCTCGGAAGTCTGGAACGGCAGAAACAGCCTTGGCGATGTTGTTGCAAACGGAGTATATTTTTATTCCATTGAAGTTCAAGGGAGTAATACAATGTGGGGAAAAGTTATTGTTGCTGATTAGTCTTAAAAAATATTTCAGCAGGTTTACATTCAGTTTTCTGCTGCTTGTTCTGCTGTTTAACAATCTCTATTCAGGTGAAACAGGCAGGGGCGGATATGCAGGCAGTTTTCTCAGAATGGGATTGGGCGCAGGAGCACTTGCATCCGGAGGAGGTTCGGCGGTCTATTACGGTGATGCTGCGGCTGCGTACTACAATCCTGCAGGTATTGTTTTTCTTGAACATGCAGTGGCTACAACATCTGTCTCTTCTATGTCTCTTGGCAGAAGCATGAGTTTTATCGGGTATGCCAAACCCTTAAAACCAGCAGGCAGGCAAAATGCCGGATTTAGTGTTGGCTGGATAAGAGCAGGAGTATCTGATATAGACGGAAGAGACAGCAACGGAAATCATACAGATATGTATTCGTCGTCTGAAAATTGTTTTTACCTCTCCTTTGCACATGCAGTAGGATCATTCATGGCAGTAGGAATTAGTACAAAAATACTCTATTACCGTTTCCCGGGTATTGCAGACGGAGGAAGTCTGTCTGCAAAAGGTGTGGGGTTTGATTTTGGAGTTATGGTTATGCCCCTGCACAATGTTTCAGCAGGAATTGTTATCAAAGACCTGCATTCTCGCTATACCTGGAATACACAATCCCTATGGGAAAAAGGAACTCAGAAGAGTGATCAATTTCCCGTTGTGTTCAGCGGAGGAGCTTCTGTACGTCTCTATTCAGGCAGAGGCAGGCTGTCTGTAAATTATGAGAAGATCAATTTTATACCGGGAACAATCAGTGCCGGTGCGGAACTCAAACCTGCAGACAGAATAGCTGTACGGTGCGGAATTTTCAGAGGAGATGTAACTTTCGGCGCAGGGTTTTTTATGAAAATAAAAGGGCACACAGCTGTTTTTGATTATGCTTATGTTGCTGATCCTGCAGGGCCCGGAAATGTTAATGTGTTAACAGGTTCATTTATTTTTTAAAATGGAATTTATATGAAAAAAATAATGATTGTCATTCTGATGACAACTGTTTTATCCGGCAGTGTCAGAGCTGCGGGATTTGCTTCTCTCGGAATGGGAGGAGGGGCAAGAATTCCGGCTATGGGTTATGCTTCTGCTGCAATTGCAAGAGGCGGAATTGCCGGATTCAGGAATCCGGCGGCACTTGCTTTTGAGAATGGGTCATCCCTTGTTCTGTCCACTTATAAATGGATTGATAATCTGTCAGGTGCTTTTGCAGGTTGGGGCAGGGGAAACGGGCAAAGCGGGTTTGGAGTTTTTGCTCTTTTTACAAGTATTGATAATATAGAATACAGAACAGGCCCCAGCCCTGAGCCTGTTTCAACTTTTTCTTTTTATGAAGCTGTCTGTGGCGTGTCATACTCAAGGCTTGTTGCAGAAGGCCTGAGCATTGGCATAAGTTTAAAAGGATACTATGAAAAGATATTTATCCATGAGGCGTCCGGTTTTGGTTTTGATTTGGGCCTTATGTGGCAAATGAAAAAATTCCCCCTTATATTGGGGTGTGCAGTACAAAACATAGGCAGGGCTTCAACATTGAACCACGAAGAGATAGATTTGCCTCTTCTCGGAAAAATCGGAGCTGCTGTGCCTGTGCCTGTAATGCATAACAAGCTGATTTTAGCTGCTGATGTTGTTGAAGAGAAGGAACTGCCGTTAAGTTTACATTCAGGCGCTGAATTTATTTTGAACAATACCTTTTCTTTGCGATGCGGGTATCAGACAGGCAGGGACATTTCAGGATTTACAGCAGGAGCAGGAATCAGATGGAAAAGCTATTCTTTTAACTATTCGTACGTGCCTTTTTCCAACCAATGGCATGATATGCATAGATTGTCCGTAGAAGTATTATGGTAGAAGAAAGGGGTTTATTTATGGCAAAGTATCGTATAGCATTGCTTCCCGGTGACGGTGTAGGAAATGATGTTATGGATGCTGCACGTGTCGTACTTGACAAACTTGAGCTTGATGCAGAGTATATTCAAGGCGATATCGGGTGGGAATTCTGGAAAAAAGAGGGTGACCCTCTTCCTCAGCGAACGATTGATCTCCTAAAAAATACAGATTGCTGCCTTTTCGGAGCGATTACATCAAAGCCAAAGGAAGAGGCTGTTAAGGAGCTTGCACCTGAACTGAGGGAAAAGGGCCTTAACTATTTCAGCCCTATTGTAAGATTAAGGCAGGAGTTTAACCTCCGTACTAATCTGAGGCCTTGTAAAGCTTATGCAGGCAATCCTCTTAATTATCGCGATAATATTGACCTGGTTATTTTCAGAGAAAATACCGAAGGCCTATATTCAGGAGTAGAGTTTCATCCGGTTCCGGAAAAATTAAAGTCAACTCTTGAAGAGCTGCACCCAAAAGCAAAGAAGTTTCAGAATGTGCCTGCGGAAGATATCGCAATATCATTAAGAATTTTTACCAGGCAAGGGTGCCGGAATATCATAAGAGGCGCTTTTGAGTATGCCAAAGAGCATGGATACAAAACAGTTACTGTTGTTGAGAAACCGAATGTCATCAGAGAAACATCAGGCCTTATGGTAAGGGAAGCGAGGAAAATTGCAAAAGAGTATCCCGGTATTGATCTGTGGGAGACTAATATTGATGCAATGTGCATGTGGCTTGTAAAAAATCCGGAAAATTACGGTGTTCTTGTATCAAGCAATATGTTCGGTGATATTGTTTCGGACTTAAGTGCACAGCTTGTCGGAGGCCTTGGGTTTGCATGCAGCGGGAATATCGGAGATGATTATGCTGTTTTTGAACCGACTCACGGTTCTGCACCAAAGTATGCAGGCCAGTACAAGGTTAATCCTACTGCAATGCTTCTATCTGTAAAGCTTATGCTTAACTGGCTTGGCGAAAAGGATAAAGCGGAAAAGTTAGAGAAAGCCATTGCAGATGTGATAAGCGAAGGAAAGGTTAGGACATACGATATGGGCGGTACAAACACAACCCTTGAAGTAGCGGAGGCAGTTGCACAAGGGATGAAATGATATTATAAAGTACATATGGTGTTGTTGGTAAAAAAAGTATTGACTTTTTCTAAATATTTGGTTATAATGATAAGAATGAATAAGGATTTATCACTGTTTATTAGTGAAAGATATCCATTCCACAATCGCAATTTAGGAGGGTAATAGGAAATGGTAGAGCTTTTTGTAAGAGGCGGGCTCTTTATGTGGCCCATACTTTTCTGTTTGGTATTTGGTATTGCTATCAGCATTGAACGCTTTATTTCATTGACTCGTGCGGGTGTTAATACGAGAAATTTTTTGTCTGATATTATGGCTTCTTTGAGCAAGGGTGATACGAATAAAGCCCTTGAAACTTGTCAGAATACTCAGGGACCAGTTGCATCTATTTTCCATGCAGGATTGAGCAGAGTAGGAAGAGGACTTAGTCATGTTGAAAAAGCTATTGCAAATGCCGGAACTATTGAGATGGCTTTTCTTGAGAAGGGTATGATCTGGCTTTCAACATTCATTACTGTTGCACCTATGCTTGGGTTTACCGGAACAGTTGCAGGTATGATCGGTGCATTTGATGATATCAAGAATGCAAATGACATTTCACCTTCAATTGTTGCAGATGGTATTTCTGTTGCTCTTTTGACCACACTTTTCGGTCTTGTAACAGCCATCATTCTTCAGGTTTTCTATAACTATTTTATTTCAAGAATTGATGCTCTTGTTATTGATATGGAAGAATCATCAATCGAATTAGTTGATCACCTCTCTGAAACAGGGACTAAATAGGCGGAGAAGGAGGTAGGATTATGCTGCTCGACAAGAAAAGAGCGCGGGAAGCTGTCATCCCGACTAGTTCGATGGCAGACATAGCATTTCTTCTTCTATGCTTCTTTCTGGTGACCACAAGTTTGGACCTTGATAAGGGGCTTCAACTTGGGCTTCCTCCTATGGGCGAGGCCAAGCCAATTCCAAAGAAGAATATTGCGAGTATCCTCATTAATGCTGCAGGTGAAGTTGCCATTGATGAGAAAGAGACTCCGATTCCGGGTATCAGGGACATTATCAAGCGAAGGCTCGCAGAAAATGATAAATTGATTGTCTCAATCAAGACTGCCAGACAGACTCCTTATAAGGTGTATATCAAGGTTGTTGACCAGGTGAAAATGGCAGAGGCGACAAAAATATCAATTGCAGAGCCTGAACAATAATTGGTGGGAGATAGCGTAATATGGAATTCAAAAAGAAAACAAACGTTAAGACTGAGATCCCCACTGCTTCAATGCCTGATATTGTATTCATGCTGTTACTGTTTTTTATGGTGACGACAGTTTTTCGTCAATTTTCAGGTCTTCCTGTTGACCTGCCAAAAGCAAAAAGAATTGAGAAGCTTGAGGCAAAGAAAAACGTATCAAATATTTATGCCAATGTGCAGGGAGATATTTCAGTTGATGACAAGCTTGTTCAGATAAAAGATATTGCAAATATTATGTATGCAAAACGTACGGCTAACCCCAAGCTCATTGTTTCATTAAAGTTTGACCAGAACGTGAAAATGGGTCTCGTCACAGATATCCAGCAACAATTGAGGGAAGCAGATGCCCTCAGAGTCAATTACTGTGCGAAATATGGTGAATGAGGGGGTGAAAAGTATGAGTACAATTAAAAAGAATCCTGAGCATGATTTAAAGGCTCAGTACAAAAGGGTAATTGAATTCGGGCTTGTTCTTTCTCTTGCTTTGCATATAATTTTGCTGCAGGGCTATAAAAAGGTTAAAGCCAGTAGTGTAAAAAGAGAAGTAAAGCTCGAGACCATACAGGTGGAAGATATTCCGCAGACACAGCAGGAAAAGAGTGCTCCGGCTCCTGCCAGGCCTACAGTACCAATTGCATCGGAAGATGAAGATCTTCCTGATGATGCAACAATTGATGATACTGACTGGCAGATTGATGACGAAACACCACCACCGCCGCCGCCGCCTGAAAGTGATGATGACGTTCCTTTCTTTGTAGCTGTTGATGAGCAGCCTTCTCCAATAGGAGGATATAGCGCAATTCAGAAGAGGCTTGTTTATCCTGAGATAGCAAAAAAGGCTGGAATTGAGGGACAAGTTGTTATCTATGCTCTTGTGGATGAAAAAGGCAATGTTGTAAGAACCAAGGTTGTTAAAACTCTTGGGCCTAATGGCTGTGATGAAGCGGCTATCAGTGCAATAAGAGCTGTGAAGTGGAAACCTGCAATGCAGAGAGACATGCCTGTAAAGGTTTGGGTTTCAGTACCGGTGAATTTTACTCTCAGATAATTGCTGAGAAGAACTGTTTTTTTTAAAGGCGGTGATATTATCACTGCCTTTTTTATATTTTTGCAGGGATTATGGATTTTATTGATGAAATTATTTTAAAAGTCCGCGGAGGCAGAGGCGGTGACGGCTGTGTAAGTTTCAGAAGGGAGAAGTATGTTGCCAAAGGAGGCCCTGACGGAGGAGACGGCGGCCACGGCGGTAATGTTGTATTAAAGGTTGACAGAAACATATCCACGCTGTTTGATCTTAAACACAGGAAGTTATACAAAGCGGGTAACGGTGTTCAAGGCAGGGGACAAAAGATGCATGGAAAGAGGGGAAAGGAAGTTGTTATTCCTGTCCCTCCGGGTACTATTGTATTTGACCATGAATCAAATGATTTTATAGCGGATTTAAAAGAACCTAAGGCTGAGTTTATTATTGCGCAGGGCGGGAGAGGGGGTTGGGGAAACAGCCACTTTGCAACTCCTTCAAGACAGACACCTGATTTTGCTAAACAAGGTAACCCCGGTGAAGAAAAAGTTATCCGTATGGAACTTAAACTTCTTGCGGATGCAGGACTTGTGGGCCTGCCTAATGTTGGGAAATCAACTTTTTTGTCAAAAGTGTCTGCTGCAAGGCCGAAAATTGCAAATTATCCTTTTACAACATTGGTTCCTAACCTCGGTATTGTAAAATATTATGATTATAAATCGTTTGTAATAGCAGATATTCCTGGCCTGATAAGAGGTGCTCATGAAGGTAAGGGACTTGGTGTAAGATTTTTAAGACACATTGAGAGAACAAGAATCCTTATTGTAATGATTAGCGCTGACAGTGATGATCCTGAAAAAGAGTATGAAATACTGGTAAATGAATTAAATGAATTCGGACACGGACTTGGTGACAAACCGAGGATACCTGTAATAACAAAGATGGATCTTTTTAATACTGAAAATTTTAATGAGCTCCCTGATACTCTTGACGGAAAGAGGCCGCTTTTAATTTCATCAGCAACAGGCGAGGGTGTGTCAGATTTGATAAGAAAAATAGGAGAAGAGGTTTTTAAAGAGCGCTCATGACTGATATTATAGACATATTATCGCTATATTCGATTCCAGGGCTTGGGAGTGTATCAATTAAAAAAATATTCGAAAAGTTTAATAAGAGTGATGACCTGTTCCTTTCAAAAAAAGATGAACTTCTGCACCTTATCGGCGGGCAGGATATAAGTTTCTCGAAGGAGGATTTGAACAAGAGTGTAGAATATGCAAAAAGGCAGTTGGATATAGCTGAGAAGAATGGAGTTTCTGTAATCTCATTTATGGATAAGGGATATCCAAAACTTTTAAAGGAAATTTATGATGCCCCTGCACTCCTTTTTTTTAAAGGTGATCTTTCTTTTTGTGACGAAAGAACAATTGCAATTGTAGGTAACAGACTGGCTTCCGATTACGGAATAAAGACTGCAGATTACTTTTCAAAAGTCCTTGTTGAGAATAGTGTGACTGTTGTAAGCGGTATGGCGAGGGGAATTGACTCTGCCGCTCATAAAGGCGTACTTGATGCAGGAGGGCATACTATTGCAGTGATTGGCTGCGGGCTTGATATTACATATCCGCCTGAGAACGGAAAATTGAAAAAGGAAATCGAAGAGAAGGGCTTAATAGTTTCCGAATATCCAATGGGTACAGAGCCGCTTGCCCACAATTTTCCGAGAAGAAACAGAATAATAAGCGGGCTTTCCTATGGTACTGTTGTTGTGGAAGGAGGGTTGAAAAGCGGAGCGCTTATAACGGCACAGATGTGCCTTGACCAGGGCAGGGAGGTTTTTGCAGTACCCGGCTCAATTTATAATAAAAGATCGCAGGGCAGCCACCATTTGATCCGTCAGGGAGCTGTTCTAGTGGAGAATGTACACCAGATATTAGAAGAAATACCGGGATGGGATGAGACAAAGGTAGTGTATAATGAAGAAGAAAGACGTGAGATGCTGACAGGAGAAGAAAAAATTGTATGGGATTCTATGAGTTATGAGCCAGTTCATATTGATACACTTGTTTCCTCTGCCGGTAAAAGCACTTCATATCTTCTTGCACTTCTCCTTTCCATGGAATTAAAAGGATTGGTTAAACAACTTTCGGGAATGATGTTTATTAAGGTATAAGATATGACTGATGTAGCAATTATAAAATGCTCCTCATACGAGGAATCTCTGGTTTTCAAAAAAGTACATGAAGCTTTGGAACTTGCAGGCGGTATTAATAAATATGTTAAAAAGGGTGACAAGGTACTTTTAAAGCCGAATATGCTTTCTGCAAAGGAACCGGAAAGAGGAATTACAACTCATCCCAAATTTGTGGAAGCTGTTGTGCGCGAAGTTCAGTCAGCAGGGGCTGAAGCATGGATAGGTGACAGTCCTGCAGGTGCAATAAAGGGAGTTAAAAGGTACTGGCAGAATACAGGCTTTCTTGATGTTGCAGAAAAAACAGGGGCTGTTTTAATAAATTTTGAAGCAGGCGGGACTATTGAGAAAGAGGCTGAAGGTATTAAATTCCATCTTGCAAAGTCAGTTGTAGAAGCAGATGTTATAATTAATTTACCCAAATTTAAAACCCACGGTCTTACTCTTTACACCGGAGCAGTTAAGAATCTTTTCGGGACTCTGCCAGGATTCCAGAAGACAAACATGCACCGTGAATTTCCTCATCCCGGTTCATTCAGCAGAATGCTTGCACTGTTGTATGGTATTGTAAATGCGGATATTCACATTATGGACGGTGTCCTCGGTATGGAGGGCAACGGGCCGTCAACAGGAGATGCAAGAAAAGCAGGGCTCATTTTTGCCAGCAGTGATGGTGTGGCTCTTGATACAATTGCAAGCAGAGTTATGGGTTTTAAACCCGGTGAAGTGGAGATGCTTAATTTTGCGGGAGATATGGGATTTGGAGAGAACAGAATAGAAAAAATATCCGTACTCGGCCAATCAATCCAAAGTGCTGCTTTTGATGACTATTCTCTGCCTTCCAACAGGCTGATACGAATGATCCCTGAGTTTATGATGAAATTTGCAGGGAAATTTGTATGGATAAGGCCTGCTGCAGATCATGAAAAATGTGTCGGATGCAGCGAGTGTGAAAGAAACTGTCCTGTTGATGCAATAAAAATGGTTGATGGTTATCCTGAATTTGATTATGATATTTGTATAAGATGTTTGTGCTGCAATGAATCATGCCCTGAAGGGGCAATTTATCAGCAGATGAGCACTCTTGCAAAACTTTTAAGATAGTTTTATTTCCAGGAGGAAGATGTTATCATGAATGAGAACGGTGAGAAAAAGAATTCCAATTTTATCCGTGTAATTATTGATGAAGATTTGAGAACCGGCAAATTTGACGGACGCGTACATACACGTTTCCCGCCTGAACCGAACGGATATCTGCATATCGGGCATGCAAAATCCATATGCCTGAATTTTGGAATAGCCCGTGATTATAATGGTTTATGCAATTTAAGGTTTGATGATACAAATCCTGCAAAAGAAGAGGATGAGTATGTTGAATCCATAAAAGAAGATGTGAAATGGCTCGGCTTTGACTGGGATGACAGGCTCTATTTTGCATCTGCTTATTTTGATAAAATGTATGAATATGCAGAAGATCTGATAAAAAAAGGAAAGGCATATGTGTGTGATCTTTCCTCAGACGAAATTCGGAAATACAGAGGTACTTTAACAGAACCAGGGAAAAACAGCCCGTACAGAGATCGTTCGATTGAGGAAAACCTTGAACTTTTTCATAAAATGCGTGATGGTGAATTTAAAGACGGCCAGTGTGTTTTACGGGCAAAAATAGATATGGCCTCTCCAAATCTTAATATGAGAGATCCTATCATATACCGTATTCTTCATGCAGACCATCACAAAACAGGAGATAAGTGGTGCATATATCCTATGTATGATTTTGCTCACGGCCTTGAAGATTCAATAGAAAATATAACCCATTCCCTGTGCACGCTTGAGTTTGAAGACCACAGGCCCCTTTACGATTGGTTTCTTGAGGAACTTCAGGTTTATCGCCCCCAGCAGATTGAGTTTGCGCCACTGAATTTGAGTTATACTGTAATGAGCAAGCGTAAACTTCTGCAATTGGTAAAAGAGGGAATAGTTTCCGGCTGGGATGATCCGAGAATGCCAACTATTTCCGGCCTGAGGCGCAGAGGCTATACACCCGGTTCCATACGTGAATTTTGCGACAGGATCGGTGTAGCGAAACGGGAAAGCGTTGTTGATGTTGCGCTTCTTGAACACTGTATAAGGGAAGACCTGAACAAAAGTGCTCCAAGATTTATGGCGGTGCTTGATCCTGTAAAAGTTGTAATTGAGAATTATCCCGAAGATAAAATTGAAATGCTCCGTGCAATAAATAATCCCGAAGATCCCGATAGCGGATCAAGAGAGATTCCATTTTCAAAAGAAATCTACATAGAGAGAGATGATTTCAGAGAGGATCCTCCTAAAAAATACCACAGGCTGTCACAGGGAAGAGAAGTAAGATTGAGATATGGTTATTATATAACCTGTAAGGATTTTATCAAAGATGAAAAAAGCGGAGAGATTCTTGAAATAAGGTGTACTTTTGATCCTGCTACCCGGGGAGGTGATTCGCCTGACGGCAGAAAAGTAAAAGGCACCATACACTGGGTCTCTGCAAAACATGCAATTGATGCTGAAGTACGGCTATATGACAGGCTGTTTTCAATTCCGAATCCTCTGGGAGATAAGGATGTTGATTTTAAGGAGTATTTAAATGCTGATTCTCTTGTTGTCCTGAAAGGATGTAAATTAGAGCCTGGCCTTGCAACTGCAAATAAAGGGCAAAGAATGCAGTTTGAGAGAAAAGGATATTTCTGTGTTGACCCTGATTCGTCAAATTCAAGATTGGTTTTTAACAGGACTGTTCCTCTGCGGGACTCATGGGCAAAAATTGAAAAAGCACAAAAGATAGACAGAAAAAAATCCGGAGAGGCCCCGAAGAAAGGCAGTGGAGAGTTTATCTCCTTTAAAGATTTTTCCAAAGTGGATTTAAGAGTTGGAATAGTAAGGGATGCATCCCTGGTTCCGGGAGCTGATAAACTAATAAAACTTATGATTGATCTTGGTGAAGGAAAAGACAGGCAGGTTTTTTCCGGTATTAAAAAGGCATATCCTGAACCGGAAAAGCTTATTGGCAAGCGTGTTGTAGTAGTTGCCAATCTTGCACCAAGAAAAATGTCATTTGGAGTGTCTGAAGCAATGGTCTTAAGCGGCGGGGAAGAAGACAGCCTTTCAATTGTTACATTTGAAGGCAGCCCTGAGCCTGGGAGCATAGTATCATAGAGTGAAGTTGGCAAGAGTGCAATCTGTAGATATTATTCTGATGCTGCAGGATATTATTGCTTTTACGCCTAAATATGCTTGTATAAAGGAATAATAATTAATTATTAACCGGAAGAATAGGTTATGAAAAAAGAATAAAAGCAAGTACAAGCTGTTTCTTGTGTTGCCGGGGATAGATGCCGGAGTGTCTGCTTTGCTTGCTAAATTTTCAAATGGATGGAAAATAAAGAAAAATAGTGGCAAAAAATATTATTTTAAGAAAATTCCTTATCAGGGAATTGTGGGCTTAATAGAGACTGAAAAAGGTTTTATTGGTGCTGCAGGCATGAAAAAGGAAAAAGAGATAATTAAAGCATTAAAAAAATTAATAATAAGTGAAAAAAAA
The DNA here is from genome assembly GCA_021158245.1 of bacterium. Classification (NCBI taxonomy): domain Bacteria; species bacterium. The sequence goes on from JAGGVB010000176.1 coordinate 13,911, forward strand.
TAAACAAATAAGAGAATTTACTTGATTTTTTAATTTACTGTGATAAATTGAGTCTGTCGAAACCGTTCTGCTAATTTTATAAATGTAGGAGGTATGTGTGTCTGATTATGTAAAAGAGGTGATGGCTCAGGTAAAAGCCAAAAACCCTGCAGAGCCTGAGTTTCATCAGGCAGTGGAAGAAGTTTTTGAATCTCTCGAATTGGTACTTGACAAGCATCCTGAGTATCGTAAAGCCAAGATACTTGAACGCATTGTAGAACCTGAGAGAGTTATAATGTTTCGTGTACCATGGTTGGATGATAACGGAGATGTCCAGGTTAATCGTGGTTTCAGAATTCAGATGAACAGTGCTATCGGCCCTTATAAAGGCGGCCTTCGCCTTCATCCTTCTGTAAATCTCGGTATTCTCAAGTTTTTAGCATTTGAACAAGTATTTAAAAACAGCCTTACAACGCTTCCAATGGGAGGAGGCAAGGGCGGATCAGATTTTGATCCCAAAGGCAAGAGCGACAATGAAGTAATGCGTTTCTGCCAGAGTTTTATGACAGAACTGCAGAGATACATCGGCCAGTTTACAGATGTCCCTGCCGGTGATATCGGAACCGGCGGCCGTGAGATCGGTTATATGTTCGGTCAGTACAAAAGGCTGAGACATGAGTTTACAGGTGTATTGACAGGAAAAGGCCTTGGCTGGGGCGGCTCTCTGATTCGTCCTGAGGCAACTGGTTACGGTTCGGTTTATTTCGCTTCTGAAATGCTTAAGACAAGAGGCGAAAGCCTTAATGGTAAAATTTGTCTTGTTTCTGGAAGCGGAAATGTTGCACAGTACACTGTTGAGAAGATCAATCAGCTCGGCGGTAAAGTTGTAACTCTTTCCGATTCAAGCGGTTATATTTATGATGAAGCTGGTATTGACGCTGAGAAATTAGCATTTATAATGGAACTTAAGAATGTACGTCGTGGAAGAATCAAAGAGTATGCTGATAAATTCGGAGCACAGTACACTCCGGCAGATCCCAATCGCGATCATAATCCTCTCTGGGACCATAAAGCCGATTGTGCATTCCCGAGTGCAACTCAGAATGAGATTAACGGCAAAGATGCTCAGAACCTGGTTAACAATGGTGTTATACTTGTTTCCGAAGGTGCAAACATGCCGACAAATCTTGACGGTGTAAAAATCTTCTTACAGGAAAAAATCCTATACGGCCCAGGAAAAGCTGCTAATGCAGGCGGTGTAGCTGTTTCCGGCCTTGAGATGTCTCAGAACTCTCTGAGACTTTCCTGGACAAGAGAAGAAGTTGATGAGAAGTTGAAAGGTATTATGGCATCCATTCATCAACAGTGTGTTGATGCTGCAAAAGCATACGATACAAATAAAGATTTTGTAAATTATGTTAATGGTGCAAATATTGCCGGTTTTATCAAAGTTGCAAATGCAATGCTTGATCAGGGTGTTGCATAAGCTGGTAATTTTTAAATCAGTTCTTAAACGGGATACAGTTTTTGATGTGTCCCGTTTTTTATTTACGCTATTTTAAAAACTTGCTAATAGAATGACAAATCATTATTTTAGACTTGTGAATTAAATATATTCTTAATAAAGGGCTTATGAATGGATGTGATTTACAAATCAAAAACAGAGAGAGACTGGATTGAAAAAGGCTATAAATCCCGTTTTGATGATTTTCAGAATCTGATGAGGTTCAGAATAAGGGATATTTTGATAGTGTCCAGTCTTTACGATTTTTATGTTTTTGAAGAAGAGGGAAGGCTCTATGAATTATTGAGAAGCGAATATCAGGGCCTTAATTTAAGCCATACACCTGAGCTTACAAGAGTATCAAATGCAGTTGATGCCATAGAACATCTGCGTCATGAGCACAGATATGATTTTGTTATTGTAACATTACATATAGAAGATTTAAGCCCTGTAGAATTTGCAAAGCTTGTTAAAAAAGAGAATATTGATATTCCGATAGTGCTTCTGGCATCGGAAAACAGGGAACTATCTGATATTATTAATAGAAAAGAAGATAAATTATTTGATGAAGTATTTGTCTGGCTTGGGAATTACCGGCTTCTACTGGCAATAATAAAAAGCATAGAAGATAAATATAATGTAAAGCATGATACCCGTATTATGGGAGTACAATCCATAATTTTTATTGAAGACAATATACGCTACTATTCTGCATTTCTGCCGTCTATTTATCTTGAGGTGATGAAACAGTCCCAGAGGCTAATCAAAGAGGGATTAAACCTTTCTCATAAAAACCTTCGCCAGAGGGCAAGGCCTAAAATTCTTCTATGTACAAATTACGAGGATGCCGATTCCTATTATCAAATGTATAAGGAAACCGTACTCGGTGTTATTTCAGATATTGATTTTCCTATGGATGGAGCCCGCAATCCTGAAGCAGGCCTGTTATTTGCAGGCAAAGTAAAGAGTGAGACGCCTGATATTCCGATTTTGCTGCATTCGTCAAGAGGGAAGAATTCATCGAAAGCAAGGGAGTGCGGCTGTGATTTCCTTTTAAAAGATTCGCCTTCTCTGTTAAAAGATCTGGGAAAATTTATGGAAGAGAAACTGGGCTTTGGAGATTTCAATTTTCAAATGCCTGACGGCACAGTAATCGGAAGAGCTCATGATATCATATCCCTTGAAAAAGAATTAAAGAATATTCCTTCTGAGAGTTTTGCTTTTCATGCAGAAAGGAATCATTTCTCAAACTGGCTGAAGGCGAGAACTGAATTCTGGCTGGCACATAAACTCAGGCCGAGAAGAATAGCAGAATTTCCGTCAATTGATGCAACGAGAAAACACCTTATACGTACATTGCGGGAGTACAGAAGACTTCGGCGCAGGGGGATTATTACTGAATTTAATCCTGAGAATTTTGATACTGAAACCAGCATTTCCCGAATAGGTGGAGGCTCTCTCGGCGGTAAAGCAAGGGGGCTGAGTTTTATTAACAGATTGATGAATAATTATAATATTATAAGAAAATTTAAAGATGTAAAAATATTCATCCCTCCGGCAGTTGTACTTACAACAGATGTATTTGATGAATTTATAGAAAAAAATAATTTGAAGAATTTTGCATTAAAGACAAAAAATGATCAGAAAATATTAAACAAATTTCTGCAGGTCGAATATTTTCCTGAAGATGTTCTTCAATCATTAAAATCATTTTTAAAACTTATTAAAAAACCTCTTGCTGTAAGATCTTCAAGTCTGCTTGAAGATTCTCATAATTATCCTTTTGCAGGTGTATATGAGACATATATGCTTCCGAATTCCAATATGGATCTGCGAGTACGTCTAAAAGAACTGGTAAATACCGTAAAGCGGGTTTATGCCTCAACATTTTTCCGCGGGCCCAGAGATTATTTAAAAGCTACTTCTTTCCGTCTTGAAGAAGAAAAAATGGCAATTGTGATACAGGTTTTGAGCGGCAGAGAGTACGGTGATAGATTCTATCCCACATTTTCGGGAACAGCGCAATCATATAATTTTTATGCTATGGATCCTCAAAAATCTGAAGACGGCACTGTATCTGTTTCTCTCGGACTTGGTAAGATGGTTGTGGAAGGAGGAAGAACCGTAAGATTCAGCCCAAAGCATCCGAAACATATCCTGCAGTTCTCCACTATTGACCTGGCCCTGAAAAACAATCAGAATGAATTTTTTGCCCTTGATTTGAGTCAAAGTGTCAGAGAATTTAAAGGCGAGGAAGATGAATTTATTAAAAGCTATTCCATAAAGGATGCAGAAAAAGACGGGGTGCTGCAGTTCATAGCTTCGACCTATTCTGCGGAAAACGATAGATTGTACGATGGGCTTCGTCCGGGCGGCTACCCTGTACTCACATTTTCACCTGTATTAAAAAGCGGTATATTTCCCCTCCCCGAGATAATAGAAATGTTTCTCGATCTTGGTACGTGGAGCATGGCTACTCCTGTTGAAATTGAGTTTGCTGTAAATATTCCCCTAAATCCCAAAGAGAAGAAGGAATTCAGTATCCTTCAGATAAGGCCAATGGCCTTAAACCGGGAAGATGAATTGCTGGATGTGGACAATGTGGAAAGTTCAAAGCTGATAAGCAGGTCTAATAAAGTGTTCGGAAACGGGATTGTAGAAGATGTATTTGACATTGTTGTTGTAGACAGGGATCTGTTTGACAGGTCAAAAAGCAGGGAAGTAGCTTTAGAAGTGAGTAAATTCAACAGTATGCTTATTAAAAAAGGAAGGCCGTATCTGCTTATCGGCGTAGGAAGGTGGGGCAGTATGGACCCATGGCTTGGTATACCTGTTAAATGGGACCAGATATCAGGTGCAAGGGCAATTGTTGAGTCCAGTTTTAAAGATTTTTCAGTAAGCCCCTCGCAAGGGTCACATTTTTTTGAGAATCTAATTTCATTTGCAGTCAGCTATTTTACAATACAGGATAATGATCCGGAAAGTTTTCTTGACTGGGATTGGATAAAATCAAACAAGTCCGGCAGCGGGATGAAATATACAAAGCTTATTACTTTTAAAAAACCAATAATATTAAAAATGAACGGACATGAGAAGAGAGGCATAATTTACAAGCCGGGTTTTTATAAGAAGGAAGATTAGAACCGTATGTTCCCCGCTTGTTCCCAAACTCCTGTTTGGGAACAAAAGTTGTCACTTATTTGTCTTTACCGTCCCGATGAAATCGGGAGGTAATAAATAGAAGGTTTTTTATTAATGAGTGTAATTAATACCCATATTAATGCGTCTTCCCGGCATAATTACATTGGGAATAGTCTCATATCTTGTATTAAGAATATTATTTAAAGAAAAATAGAATGTTTTATTGCCGATCTTAAAAGAAATTTTTGAATTTAAAAGCGTATACGAACTCATAGAAGGATTATTGCATACCAGAATAAAAAGAGTTTGAGCGACTCTTCTGCTCCAGTTTTCTGTGAAAGATAAAGTGAGATTGTGGGGAGGGACAGTAAAATCATATTTTGACATGTACGGTTCTGCAGCAATATTCCTGCGCAAGAGATATGTGTAATTTATACGCCATGTTGTCCTGTCTGAATGCATGTAATCCGCACTTATTGATAATCCTGCGACTTCAGTCCTGCCTCTGTTGACAACTTTCCATATTTCATCAGATGAAAATCTAATCCAGTCGATTTTGTCTTTTTCCCACCTTTGAAAAATGGAAAGAGATAATGCAAGCCCTCCTTGAGAGAAGTCTATCCCTGTTTCTGCCGACCATCCTGTCTCAGGTTTTAAAAGAGGATTCCCCTGGTTTGCAGGAGAGTGATAAAAGAGTTCTGTAAATGTCGGTATTCTGAATATTCTCCCTGCTGATGCTCTGAACATTAAATGAGGAGATATAGAACTTTTGAAACTCAGAGAAGGGCTGGCCTGTGTTCCCCATGAGTTGTGATAATCAAGCCTTATTCCGCAGTCAATAGCGGATTTATCAGAGATCCCGACAGCCATCTCTGCAAAAACAGCTGCAATTGTCTGATATCTTTTGCCTAATGAAGAGCTGTTGAGGTTCTCCTGTGTAAGAGAAGCTCCAATAGCATATTCATTGCTGTTTCTGGTATAGTTAAGTTGTACATTTGTACCGAATATGTAAGTTTTATGATGGTTTGAGTACCATGATTCCCTTGTTCTGTCAAGTATGAAATCGTCATTATGAAAACGGAAGAATCCACGGGAAAAAAGACGCAGAGCAGAAGAGAACTGGTGGAGGAAGTTGATTTTTGAGAATATTGCACCAGTCTTTTCCCTCGAAGGGAAAGGAGCATAAAAATTATTTGCACCAAAGTTTTTTATGGAAATGCCGGCAGATGAGGATACCCGGTTTTTTCTGTTTATCCATGAATTTCCGTAAGATGCAGCCATGTTATGATAATCAGTGTCTTCAATATGCCCGTCTGATCTGTTATTTTCAAAAGAAATTTTATGAGTCAGTTTACCAAGTTTAAAAGAGCAGCTCATGCCGGTATGAACGGTTCTAAAGGAGCCATAGTTAAAAAAATAGCTGATTCCGTTATTGCTGCCTGCCTTTGTAATTATATTGACAACTCCGCCGTATCCGTCTGGGCCGTACACTGATGATGCGTGCCCTGCAAGGACTTCAATACGTTTGATATCTGATAACGGAACAGGTATATCCATGCTGTGGTGTCCGGTTTGAGGGTCATTCATCCGTATCCCGTCGACCAGAATCAGAACTTGCTCAAATGATGAGCCCCGTATTGAGATATCAGCCTGTGAATTTCCCAACCCTCTTGTCCGGATATTAACAGAGGCGATAAGTTCCAGCAGCTCTGTCAATGTATTTACCGGAAGGTTTTTTATATCTTTATTGTCAATAGTGTAGATTTTTCTGTATCCTTCGGACAGAGTACTTGAGATGCGGGATCCGGTAATAGTAACAGGTTCGCCGAAAAAGAGATTCTGCCCCGCTGCAATTTCTGCATATAGAAGATATAAGAATGCTGGTAAATATAGTACTTTATGCTGCATAACTTACCTGAGTTTAATTTATAATAATTATTTATAAAATTTAAATTGTGATATGGTAAATATAAAAAGAATAAATGTCAAGGTAAATTAATACAAAAATTTTTATGTCCCGAAAATTTTTGTAAATAAAGCCCTTCAAAGAACCCCAGTGAAGAAAAATCTCCTGAAATGGGAATAAATATTAAGTGAAAATTTTTTTTAAACTGAATCAGACCATTTTATTATCATAATCTCTTTTTATATGCAAAACTTGATTATAATTATCCATGCAATTCGATATAGACCCAACATTTATCATTTGAGACAATCTTTTTACTTCAGCCACACTGTAAAATAGGTATACATTGCAGCGAGAAGCACTAAAACAACAGCTGTGCCGATGACATCCCACTTGTTCCAGCTGGCCCGGTTTTCCGCTTTGTCTCTTTCAGATGTCGTGGTAAAGGTCAGCCCCGCGATCTGCTTTGGATCAGGCGCCTTAGTCATCAAGGAAACAGATACAATTATAATCACACTGATTGCCATTAACCAGCCGGAAGCATAAAGGAAGTTGTAGTTCCCAATTGCAACCAGCCATACAGGTCCGCTGATAGTGCTGCTGCCCACGAGAGCTTGAATACCAAGCTTTGCCATCCCAAGGATAAATCCTGCCGAAAGGCCGGCAACCGCACCATTGGCATTGATGCGTTTTACAAACAGCCCCAGCAGGAATACAGCTGTAATGGGCGGAGCTAAATAACCCTGCACACTCTGCAGATATTGATAGAGGCCGCCCTTGGAGATCATGGGCATCACGGGAATCCATAGTATCCCCAATGCTACAACAACCCCGGTGGCTATCCGCCCGACATTTACAAGACGGCGTTCCGAGGCACCGGGACGTATTTTTTCATAGACATCCATAGTAAAAAGAGATGCGCAGGAATTAAATAAAGATGACAACGAGCTCATCAGAGCTGCCATGAGACCGCCCACAACCAGACCGCGCAGTCCGACAGGCAGCAGGGTAGCAACCATTATAGGAAAAACCTTATCTCCGTTAAGTACCGCTTGACCATCTACCATTTTTGTGGGGATTGTAATAAGGCCTTTTTGATTAAGAGCATAGCCAATCATACCGGGAATCAGAAAAAGAAGTACCGGCCCGAGCTTTAAAAAGGCACCCCAAATTGCTCCACGGCGGGCATTCTGTAAATTTTTTGCAGCTAGGGTTCTCTGAACAATATATTGATCGGTACACCAGTACCAGATTCCAATAATGGGTGAAGCAATCAATACTCCCAGCCATGGGAAATTTGGATCTGAGCTGGGCCGCCAGAGGGCAAAATTTGCAGAATTTTGGCGGCAAATCTCTACTAACTCGTTCCAGCCTCCCAATTTGTGCAGACCGAACAGTGTAATTAAAGCCGATCCTATAATCAAAATAAAAGTTTGGGCAGTATCCGTGTAAACAACGGCCCGCAGGCCGCCAAGTACAGTGTATATCCCTGTTAATAAAACCGTAGCCAGTGCCCCTACCCAGAAAGCATTTTCCGGCGAACCGAACGTATCAGGAAGCAGCGTTCCGAAAACCATTCCTCCTGCATAAACGGTAACCGAAACCTTAGTGAAAATGTAGGCAACTAAAGAGACAAGCGAAAGAATCCAGCGTGCTTTGGCATTAAATCGTTTTTCTAAAAACTCCGGCATCGTAAAAACGCCCGCTCTTTGATAAAAAGGGACAAAAACCCAGGCCAGCATTATCAGAACCCAGGCATGAAGTTCCCAATGGGCCATACCCATACCGCTGACAGCACCGTTCCCTGCGAGGCCAACAATATGTTCAGAACCGATATTAGAAGCAAAAATAGATGCACCGATTACAAACCAGCCGATGTTACGTCCGGCAAGAAAATAATCGGATGTTGTTTTCTGATTACGGGCAGACCACCAGACAAGAATGACGATACTGAAAAAATATGCTCCGATCACCAGCCAATCCCATGAAGCTAATCCTGCTGTCATAACTATTCCCCTTCCTCTACATCATAATTTCATTGTAATCAGGCAAATGGATTTTCCGTTTTATATATCATCGTTTTGGGATAATTAAATCCTATATCTTCCACCCCCAGCATGCGCAGTGTACTGAACAAGGCTTTGCCAACATGGGAGAATGCGACAGCAGTGTGATGCGGAAAACGTTTCTCAATAAGGACATGGCGGTAGAAACGGCCCATCTCAGGTATGGCAAACACACCTATGCTGCCGAATGATTTTGGGTCAATATCGAGAATCTCTCCCTGGGCGATATAAGACCTGAGCTGTGTGTCTGCGGTAGACTGCAGCCGGAAAAGAGTAATCTCCCCTGGACGAATGCGTCCTTCCAAAGTACCTCTGGTGATGTCGGGGTTTTTACCAGACTCCATGAGCCGATGCATAATTAACTGATATTTCATGCTATAATTCAACATACAGGAAGATGATGTATTACCGCAGTGGAAGCCCATGAACAGATCAGATAACTTGAATTTCTTTAATTGCCCATCTGTAAGGTCCGCAGGTACAGTGTTATTTATATCCAGAATAGTCGGTGGGAGAAGCGAGGCGCAAGCTGCCATATATTCAGACATTGCTCCATAAATATCCACTTCGCAAGCAACTGGAATACCGCGGGCCGCCAGACGGGAGTTTACAAAACAGGGGACAAATCCGAAATATTTTTCAAAAGAAGGCCAGCATTTATTGGCAAATATACCAAAAGACGCCAATCCGAGATTTTCAGTCATAAATTCTGTCAGAGCCACTTCATACTGAGCCAGTTTATTCAATAGATCAGGGTAATTATTCCCGGTGCCCAGCTCGGCAGCCATTTCCCGGGCCACTTCCGGAATTTTCGGGTTGCCCTCTGCGGAACGATAAATATCATACAGGTCCAGTTCACTGTTTTCCATAATCTCCACACCCAGATCATAAAGGGGCTTGATGGGTGCATTGCAGGCTAAGAAATCCTGGGGCCTGGGGCCAAAGGAAAATATCTTCAAATTTTTCAAACCGATCCAGGTACGGGCGACAGGCAGAAAATCGCCGATCATTCGCGCAACCTCTTCCGGTAAGCCCACCGGATATTCCGGAATATGCGGCCTCAAGTTCCTAAGTCCGACATTATAAGAGGCATTAAGCAGGCCGCAAAAGGCATCTCCTCGGCCCTGAATCAAATTGGATCCGGTCTCTTCAGCAGCAGCGGCAAACATCACCGGTCCGTCAAATTCCTGAGCCAGCATAGTTTCCGGCGTCTCCGGGCCGAAGTTTCCGAGGTAAATCACCAGCCCGTTTACTTTAGCTTCATTCATCTGCATAATGGCCTTGGCAACATGAGACTCATTTTCTACTATCGTCTCAATTTCAACTACGGGTAATCCCATTTTTGTACATACAGCAGTAACTTTACGCCGTCGTTCCCTGGACAGCTCCACCGGGAAGCAGTCGCGGCTCACTGCAACAATTCCGAGTTTAATTTCAGGAATATTGTCCATATGTTTAAGACCTCCCTAATAATGAAATGTCATTTTTGTCCGTAATAGGCATCCGTGCCGTGTTTTCTTTGAAAATGTTTATTGATGAGTGTATTTTTCAAATAAGATACTTCAGGATTTATCTGCAGAGTCAGCGCAGCTATTTTTGCAATTGATTCCAGAATCTGACTATGCTTTACTGAATCCAGGGCAGTTGCGCCCCAGGTAAAGGGACCGTGGCCGGCAGCCAAAACCATCGTTACATCTTCAGTAGACAGGTTACGGAGCAGATTAACGATCTGTCTGCCCGTTTCAATTTCATAATCACCCCGGATCTGTTCATCGCTCAACATTTTTGTACAGGGCACTTCCAGGGGTAAAAAATCAGCATGAGTCGTCCCCAGGACAGGGATTGGTTTCATTGCCTGGGCCCAGGCAGTCGCATAGGTCGAATGAGTATGAGTTATCCCGTCGATTCCAGGGATATTTTGATAAAGCACCAGATGTGTAGGAGCATCAGTAGAGGGTATTAGTTTACTATCAACAACAGCACCGTTAAAATCTACAACAACCATATCCTGTTGTTTCATATCAGTATAAGCCAGGCCGCTGGGTTTTATGGCAAACACCCCCTTTGCCCGGTCAGCAGCGCTAACATTACCAAAAGTACCAAAAACCAGTCCGCTTTTTGCCAGAGCCTGATTCGCTTCCCAGGCTTCTTCTTTTAGTGATTTATAACTGTTCATGTCTATTCTCCTGCTGCTGTTTTTTCAATAAAAGCACCAAGCTCCTTATATTTTTCATATAGACGATCATATAGTTTCACATTCCCGGCATGGGGTATGTAGGTCTGTTCAAAACCCTGGCCCATTCTTTCTTGAGCGTCCTGCAGAGATGTGAAAATCCCAGCAGCAGTTGCACCTGCCATGGCACTGCCTAACGCGACAGTCTGTTCAGACCGAGTGATTCGCATAGGCATATTCAAAACATCAGAGATTGTCTGCATAATAAAAGGATTTTTTTTAGCTACTCCGCCCGTTCCGATAATACCATGAATGGGTATACCCTCACTTATAAATCGATCAACAATGGCTTTAGCTCCAAAAGCGGTAGCCTCAACTAGAGTTTTGAATATTCTGGATGCATCAGTTGATAAATTTAAGCCTGTTATACCCATTTTAAGCCTCTGGTTGGCATCCGGACTACGCCTGCCGTTAAGCCAGTCTACTGCAATAGGGCCCGAAGGATCTACTGGTAAGACTTCTGCTGCTTTTGACAGGGCAGGAATAATTTTATCTTCTAATTCCCCAAATCCGATACCATTACTTCCGTGGATTTCCTGCCGGGGAAAAGGAAACATCAGTATATCGCGAAACCAGGCATAAACATCGCCAAATGATGATTGCCCTGCTTCCATACCCAGCATCCCTGGCAATACCGATCCGTCCACCTGGCCGCAAATACCATGTACCAGCCTGTTTTCGACATCTTTCATAGGCGCTACCAGAATATCACAAGTAGAGGTACCCATAACTTTGCATAGATGATATGGTTCTATCTGTGCTCCTACCGCACCAAGATGTGCATCAAAAGCTCCGACCGCTACTTGGACGTCTGTTCCAAGTCCCAATCGTTCAGACCATTCCCTGCTTAAATTACCGGCAGACACATCTGCAGTAAAGGTTTCAGAATAAAGCCTCTCCCGAAGCCCTGATAATCGATTGTCCAGAGATGAAAGGAATGTTTCAGGAGGCAAGCCCTTCCATGCAGTATGCCATAAAGCTTTATGCCCTGCTGCACATCTGCTGCGCTTAATAGCTGCTGCATCACTGTTTCCTGTAAGAAGCGCAGGCATCCAATCACAATGCTCCATCCAGGAATAGGCGGCATCTTTTACTTGGTTATCTTCCCGAAGAACGTGCAGGATTTTGGCCCAGAACCATTCGGAAGAATAGATTCCCCCGACATACTTTATATAATTATTCCCCGTACTGCTGCTGCAGGCAGCATTTATCTCTTCTGCTTCAGCGACTGCAGTATGGTCTTTCCATAATATAAACATGGCATTGGGATTGTTGCGGAATCTTTCATATAAAGCCAGAGGAACTCCTTTTTTATCAACTGCACAAGGCGTAGAGCCGGTAGTGTCAATGCCGATTGCCTTAACAGCGGAAGCTGTACTTTCAGGTGCTTGTGATAAAGCAGTTTTAACTGCAGTCTCAAATGCTTCTATATAATCCATAGGATGCTGCCGAAACTGATTAGCGGCAGGATCACAGTAACGACCCTCTTTCCAGCGTGCATATTCGCAGACTGCGGACGTAATTTCCCTGCCGTTATCAGAATCAACAATCAATATACGTACGGAATCTGTTCCGAAATCAGCACCTATCACATAACGATTATCCATGACCGTCATCCTTTAATCTTTTTGGTAAAAATCTACATTTTCCCTGGTTATGATATCAATAGGCATCATCACAGTCGGAGTCACCGCCTCATTTAAAACCACTTTTCTGAACAGCAAATAAATACCGCGATACCCTTGTTGGCGTGATTGCTGACTTATAAGAAAATCAATTAAGCCCCGTTTTAAATAAGTAATATTTTCCCTGATGAGATCGTAACCAATCACATGGATTTTATCGGATTTATTCTGCTTCTCAATTACCTGTGCAGCACAATATGTAAGAGCATGAGATATAAAGAGCCCCTTTACACCTGTATACTCTGTCAATATTGATTCGATTCCTTTACTGAGATATTGGACACTGCCTTCAGGCGGAGTATCTATGATTACCGGTGCAGTCAGATTATTTTCTGAATAATACTCGGCAAAACCGTTAATTCTCTGCTTAATATGATAATCACAGGAGAGCCCGCGAATGGCAACAATAGTGGACTGGCTGTCAGTCAGCAGACTCATCAGGCGGCCGGCTAAATATCCGCTGGCATAAGAATCCTGGACGATACTGCATAATCCGTTACTATCCGGCACCGGCGAATCAAAGAATACACAGGGGATATTATCAGACAGCCGGTCGGCGAATTCTCTGGCAATTGCTGATGAAGAAGGCGCCATTAAATAACCATCCAGTTTTGCCTGAAGAGCCTCTTCACAAGATTTAGAAAAAGACATGTTAGAATAACGGTCATATTGGAAATAACGGATTGATATACGATGTGCCTCAAGCTCCTTTGCAGCCTTGTTTATACCGATAGAAGGCAGTTTCCAATAACCGCTGTCTTGTTCATACTCAGGCATTATGACGCCGAATGTAAATGTTCTGGATAGTTTTAGCTGACGGGCAAAAATATTGGGCGTGTATTTGAGTTTATCAATAGCCTTGAGAACCCGGACCTCTGCATTATGCGACACATTCCCCCGTTTGTGGAGCACACGGTCAACAGTACCAATGGAAACATCTGCTTGATCAGCGATCTCTTTTATAGTTGCCATTAAATTTTTCCTGTATGAACCGTAAAACTGTTAACGTACACAGAAAAGTAGAGAAACAAAGATCAAAAGTCAAGTATTTTATATAAATAACTTAGGGGCAGCACTATTTTTTGACTTTTATTCCTGTACATTGTATATTGTCGTCAGCCGGAAATACTATTAATTAGAGAGCCATAAAAAATGAAATCCGACATCCAATGCCTTTACTGTCTAATCAAACAGGCATATAATACAGCCCGTATTGCCACATCTGACAAGAGTATCCAACGCAGGATATTAAACCTGATGGCTGACAAGATTCCTCAGGCCGACCTGTCTGAATCTCCGGCTGTTCTCTCAACACCTGTTTACAGCCTTGTCTCAGAAGTGACCGGGATTCCTGATCCCTATTATCAAATCAAACGACAGACAAATCGGGAGGCAATGGCATTGATTCCTCAACTACATCCCCTCATCGACGCTGCTGCTGATCCACTTGATGCAGCCCTCCATTTGGCCGTGGCCGGCAACATTATTGATCTTGGTATCGGACACGAATTTAATATTGCCGTAGATATAAAGAGCATCCTCCACGTACCCTTTGCAGTCAACAATGAGACCGACTTCCGCGAGGAACTGACTGCCGGTCGAAAACTGCTCTATCTGGGAGACAATTCCGGTGAGATCGTATTTGACCGCTTGCTGATTGAATATCTTCTGCAGTTTGATCTTAAAATTACCTATGTTGTTAAGTCAGGACCGATTATTAATGATGTACTCATGGAAGATGCTGAAGAGGCCGGTATAACCTCACTGGTTCCTGTCATCAAAACAGGCTCCAGCGACATAGGAGTAAATTTTAATAATGCATCCGGATCATTTATAGAAGCCTTTGAATCTGCTGATGTCATCATCTCTAAAGGTCACGGTAATTTTGAATCATGTGAGCATCGCTCTGAAAACATCTATTTTCTCCTGAAGGCCAAATGTGAAGTGGTAGCTGATGCCCTGGGTGTAAATTTGGGTGATATTGTATTTAAGAGGAATGTTCAGAAATAAATAAATTTTACCATAAAAAAAATCAGAATAGTTCATGATTTTCTTAAACCGTATCCTGTAAATTCTGTCTAATAAAATTTTTTTATAACAATTCCGCCCGTGCCCTGAAAGGATCATCTCCATTCAAACCGCGCACACGGGCACTAAGGGCATGAAACAGTTTTTTCTGTTTTTTATAGATAGAAACATTTTCAGGAATCGGCCTTCTGCGGCCTGCCTCATCCAGCTCCAGGAAAGGTGTAACAACTTCTTCAATGGGTTTAGATTCCCCCTTCTCTTTTATCCAGACCCAGGCCGCATGCAGAGCAGCACCCAGGGCGGCCCCTTCACCTTTAACCGGCAGAACTTCGGTATCAAACACATCTGCGATGGTTTGGCACCAGGCTGGTGATTGAGAAAGCCCGCCGGTTAGCCGAATCTCTGTTGCTTCAATTTCCATTTTCTGAAAACCGTCAAAAATATTAAGTACATGGCCTTCCAGAACCCCGCGGCAGAGAAACTGCGGAGTAAAATCATCCAACCCGAAACCAAAATAGAGAGGAGCAGCCTGAGGCAGGTCGGGAGTCCTTTCTCCCCCATACCAGGGGATGATGAGGCGGCCGCCGTTTCCTGCTTTAGTTTCTCCTATGATCCGGTTAAACGCATCATGATTAATGTCATATTTCCGTAGTGTTTCATTATATCCGCCTGCCATATTCGACACGCAAAGCAGCGGAAGATAATGCCCAGTACTATCGCAGAAGGATGCGATTTCACCGTCAGGGTCAATAAAGGGTTCTTCGCTGAAGGAAAAGGCAGTTCCGCTTGTACCAAGGCTTATTGTAACTATTCCCGGCATTACATTTCCCGTACCAACAGCGCTGTACATATTATCACCGCAGCCCGCATCAACTGTACACTCGGATGAAAAACCGAATCTGTTAACCAGAAATCCGGACATCCTGCCGATTGATTGATCAGAAGGAAGAACTTCAGGCAGCTTCTCTGATAAGCAGGGATCAATCGCTTTTATCACTTTTTCAGACCACGAGCCGGTGGCAGGATTCCAGAGGGCTGTCCCTGAAGTGTCTCCCGGTTCCATAACACGTACTCCGCCGGTAAGAAACCAGTTGATGTAATTGTGAACCAGGAACAAGGTATTCGTGCGAAGATACTGTTCAGGGTCATGCCGAACCATATGGAATATTTTCGCAGCTGTGTATCCTGTGCGCTGAGAATTGCCCACTTCTTTAATCATTGCCTCGGGACCGCCCAGTTTATCAGTGAGGATGTCACACTCTTCCTGGGTGGAAAAATCATTCCAGAGTTTGCTGAATGGTAGAGTTAAATTACCTTCCTTGTCAAGAGCTACTAATCCATGCTGCTGGCCTGAAACTGAAATGGACCGAACCTGTCCGGCATCCACATTGCTTTTTTTCAGGTTAGCGAAAACCATGTTCACAGCCTCTATCCACATTTCAGGATTGGACTCAGATACTCCTTCTCCCCTGTCAGGCAGTACTCCGCTGTGAGTATGATATTGAGGCAAATCCGTATCGTAATTTACTGAGTCCACATAAACCACTTCTTTTAATTGCCAGTCGAGGATGACCAGCTTGCAGCTCTGAGTTGAGACATCAAGCCCTGCGAATAGAATACTCAAATTTTTCACTCCTTGGCAGGATAAACACTATTGTTTATATTTTTTTATGCTTGCAGGTATAAAAGTTAAATTAAAACAGACTATCTTTAAAATATTGTAAATAATTTCTGCTGAAAAGTCAAGTAAAATATCAAACTAATATTATTAAGGCCTGTTCGGAAAATTCAGAAGATCAGTAATAAAGCTTGATTATAATATAAAAGTCCGTGCTTTTTTTAGCGAAGCACGGACTTCTTCAAGGGGTAGAGAGAGGAAAGAAGGTTCTTTTCCTTCAGTATTGAGTATAGCAATCATTGTGCCATTTTAAATAATAAGGTATAACTATAGGATAAACAGGATGATAACTGTCATATTTTGTTTGTCGGATATCAGTTAAAAATTTTCAAAATAGAATAATATTTACACAGTACTTGCAAAAAGAAAATAGAAGGCCGGATATTTTAAATATTATTATAGTTGACAAAGGAAGCGGATTTATTTACCTTTTATAATTGAATTCAAAGCGTTTTTTTATTAAGATTTAGGAGTTGTACATGGCTTTTGATCAGTTGGATAAAATTTATTCACCTCTGAAAGTGGAAGACAAGTGGTATCAAAGATGGCTTGAAAAAGGGCTTTTCCACGCTGATGCTGTTACTAAGAAACCACGATACACTATTATGATTCCTCCTCCGAATGTAACCGGTATGCTGACAATGGGGCACGTTCTTAATAACACTGTTCAGGATATTTTAATCCGCTGGAAGCATATGGACGGATATGAAACACTCTGGATGCCGGGCACAGATCATGCAGGAATAGCTACTCAGAATAAAGTGGAGGCAATGCTTAAAACAGAGGGCTTGTCAAGGCATGACCTCGGCCGCGAAAAATTGGTCAAAAGGATATGGGAGTGGAAGGAGAAATACGGCGGAATCATTCTGCAGCAGTTAAAAAAATTAGGCGCATCCTGTGACTGGGAAAGAGAACGCTTTACAATGGATGAGGGGCTGTCAAGAGCAGTCAGAGAAGTTTTTGTAAGGTTATACGAAAAAGGCCTCATATATCGGGGCAGGCGTCTTATAAACTGGTGTCCGAGATGTCATACTGCACTTGCAGATGAAGAGGCTCCTTCTTCTGAAAAAGACGGTCAGTTCTGGCACATTGCTTATCCTCTTACAAACGGGGAAGGAGAAATTGTAGTATTTACAACAAGGCCTGAAACAATGCTTGGAGATACTGCAGTTGCAGTTCATCCTGATGATAAGAGATATAAAAAATTAATAGGCGAAACAGTTAAACTGCCTTTAACAAACAGAGAAATTCCCATAATTGCAGATGAACATGCAGATCCTCAAAAAGGAAGCGGTGCTGTTAAAATAACACCTGCCCACGATTTTGATGATTTTGAAGTGGGGCAGAGAAACGGCCTTGATCTGATACAGGTTATTGATGAGAATGGATTTATGAATGAAAATGCAGGCTCGTACAGGGGGCTTGACAGATTCGAAGCACGCAGAAAAATAGTGGATGATTTAAAAGGCCTTGGGCTTTTAAAAGGCACAGAACCGAGGGTCATACCAATACCTAAATGTTACAGATGCGGTACAGTAGTAGAGCCCTTTCTTTCCGATCAATGGTTTGTAAAGATGGGGCCCCTTGCAGAGCCGTCGATAGAAGCTGTCCGTAAAGGGAGGATAAAGTTCTACCCGAAACACTGGGAAGAAACATACTTTCACTGGATGGAAAACATAAAGGACTGGTGTATAAGCAGACAGATATGGTGGGGACACAGAATTCCGGCATGGACCTGTCCCGAAGGGCATGTAACAGTATCACGGGACACGCCAAATGCCTGCAGAGAGTGCGGAAGTACTGAACTGACTCAGGATCCTGATGTGCTGGATACGTGGTTCTCATCCTGGCTTTGGCCTTTCAGTACACTCGGATGGCCGGATAAAACTGATGATCTTAAAGCTTTTTTCCCTACTGACACTCTTGCAACAGGCCCGGATATTATATTTTTCTGGGTTGCCCGAATGATAATGGCATCTCTTGAGTTTATGGGCGATATTCCTTTTACAGATGTATATTTTAACGGAATGATCCGTGATCTTTCAGGGCGCAAGATGTCCAAATCTCTTGGAAATTCTCCTGATCCGCTGTGGCTTATAAATGGTGCGGATAAGAATACCGTAAAAGAATTTGCATCAAGAAACCCGTCTTATAAAAAGGGAATACCTGCTTACGGTGCAGATGCAATACGCCTTACAATGGTTTATCTTACTCCTCTCGGCGGAGATATCCATTTTGATCATACTCTTGTAGAGTTCGGGCAGAAATTCTGCAATAAGATATGGAATGCTGCGCGTTTTGTATTGATGAATCTTGAAACTGACAGGGCAATAAATTCTGTTAAAGAATACAAACATGATGACGCTCTTATTAACAGATGGATTTTGAGCAGGCTGCAGAAGGTTATTGAAAGTGCAAGGCAGAGCCTTGAAACGTATAGATTCAATGATGCTGTGCGTTCTCTTTACAGCTTTACGTGGAATGAGTTCTGTGACTGGTATCTGGAAATGGTTAAACCTGCGCTTTATCAAAATGAAGATACGGAAATGAAGCACAGAGCACAAGAAGTTCTTTTCACGGTTCTCAGTGATATACTTAAACTGCTGCATCCGTTTATTCCCTTTATTACGGAAGAGATTTATCATGCACTTCTCAGCAGAGTAGGGAAAGAAGATGTGGATCTTTCACTTATGGCAGTCCGGTATCCTGTTATGGATGAAAATTTTATTGATGACGAAGCTGAAAAACGTCTCGGGCTTATTCAGGGAACAATTACTGTAATAAGAAATATAAGAAGCGAAATGAATGTTCCGCCCGGAAAAAAAGCAGAGGTATTTTTAAAGGGCAGAGAATATCTTGTTGATATTATAAAGTCAGGTGATGTCTATATAAAGAGCCTCGGTTCAGTTGATAAAATTACAGCTGGTGTTGATCTTGAGAGGCCTGCAGGTTCGGCAATGGGCTTTGCTAAAGGGGTTGAGATATTTATCCCTCTTGGAGGGCTGATAGATATTGATGTGGAGAAAAAGAGAATTGCTCAGGAGATTGAACGGCTTGAGAATTTTATTACAGGTATTGAACGAAAGCTGATCAATCGTGATTTTATTGAGAGGGCTCCGAAAGAAGTAGTCAACAAGGAGAAACAGAAACAAGCTGATGCTCATGAAAAACTGGAAACATTGAGAAAAAATCTGGATTTTCTGATATAGATAAAAAATATGTTTATAAACCGGATAAAGAGAGAAGAGCTTTGCCGGTTTCGGAGATGTTAAATTTAAGGAGGTGTCTTATGAAGAAGGGAACTCTTATAGCAGTTATTTTGCTTTCTGCTGCAGCCCTTGCAGCGAGAGATCATGTAGCAGTTACTATTTATAATCAAAACAGGGCGCTTGTAAGAGAAATACGCTCTATGAACATAGTGAAGGGAACCGGTATACTCTCTTTTAAAGATGTTGCGTCGAGGATTGATCCCACGTCTGTTTACTTTATCTCACAAACATCACCTGACAAGCTGACAGTTATAGAGCAGAATTATGAGTATGATCTTGTTAATTCCGATAAAATATTAAATAAGTATATTGATAAAAATATTACTCTTGTTTCAAAAGACGGAGATGTCTTTAAAGGAATTCTCCTAAGCAGAGGAGGAGGTAATATTGTTTTATCAACTAACAGAGGAATTAAAATTATCCGTCAGGATGTGCTTGAAAGATATGACTTGCCCGAACTGCCCTCAGGGCTTATTACAAAGCCTACTCTTGTGTGGCAGGTAAATAACCTGGGCCCCGTAAATCAGGATGTTGAGGTAAGCTATTTAACAGGCGGAATGACCTGGCATGCAGAATATATTGCTGTTGTGTCAAATGACGATAAGAAGCTGAGTCTCAACGGCTGGGTTTCAATCAAAAACTCTTCAGGTACAGCATTCAGCAATGCAAAAATTAAACTTGTTGCAGGTGATGTAAATGTTGCGAAAAAAACCAACCCTGCCCCGAGATCGGAAGCAGGTGCTCTCTACATGGCCAAACAGGCACCTCAATTTGAGGAAAAGAGCTTCTTTGAATATCATCTTTATACTTTAAACAGACCTGCAACACTCAAAAATAATCAAATCAAACAGATTACACTGTTTCCGGCTGCAAAAGTCGACACAAAAAAGGTGTATACGTTTGATTCTGTGAAATCAGGGAATAAAGTGGCTGTAAAGCTTGTTTTTAAGAATAAAAAATCATCAGGGCTGGGATTACCTCTGCCAAAAGGAAAGATTAGAGTTTATAAACAGGATGAAGATGGTGCACAGGAATTTATCGGTGAAGATTATATTGACCATACCCCGAAAGGCGAAGAGATAAATGTGCTTTTAGGAAACGCCTTTGACATTACAGGTAAAAGAAAATCAGTATCACAAAAGAAAATAAGCAAGCGTGTAAGAGAGGAGACGTATGAGATTTCCCTGCGAAATCATAAGGATGTTCCTGTACAGATAGTTGTTCTGGAACATTTATGGGGAGATTGGAAAATTATGAAGAGTTCTCATCCTTATACTAAAAAAGATGTATCCACAATTAAGTTTGTTGTTACAGTAAAACCTGAAAGCAGCGAAACAGTATCTTATACTTCGCGTCTTTCATGGTAGAAGAATAACACGTTTATAATCCTTTGGAAAAGAAAGAAAATATTTCTCCGGACACTCCTGTTCAGTACCTGAAAGGTATAGGGCCCAAACGTGCTACTGTTTTAAAGAGCGTTGGTATTAATACAGCGGGAGAATTGCTGGCCTATTTCCCGAGGCGTTACCTCGACAGAAGCAGCATAACTTCAATAAACAGAATTGAACCGGGTAAAGAAATTACTGTTGTCGGCCGTGTAATTGTATGTCAGACAATTAAAGGCAGGCGGCCGCGCTTTGTTGTGCAGATTGAAGACGGCACAGGGCTTTTACAGTGTGTCTGGTTTCAGGGGATTTCATATATTGCCAAAGCTTTTAACCAGGGAGATACTGTTGCATTCAGTGGAAAAGCTACTTTTTACAGATCTCTTCAGCTTGTGCATCCGGATTTTGATAAAATATTTGAAGAGGGTGAACCGGACGGAATAAATACCGGAAGAATAATTCCCCTCTATCCGTCAACTGAAAAATTGTCGCGGCTTGGCCTGGACAGCAGGGGATTCAGAAAAGTAATCAAAACTGCAATTTCTCTTGTGTGCAGCGGAATACAGGAGATTTTTCCTGATTCCATTTTATCTTCTTTCAGGCTTATGGTCCTTTCTGAAGCATTTCAGCAGGTACATTTTCCGGATAACTGGGATAAATTATACAGGGCAAGGTACCGCTTTAAGTTTGAGGAGTTGTTCTTTTTGCAGCTGTTTTTAGCTCTTGAAAGAAATAAGCGGATAAAAGAGCACAATGGTATTTCATTTCAAAAGGCCGGAAGCCTGACGAGAGAATTCATTTCCGAACTTGATTTTGAGTTGACCAATGCACAGAAACGTGTTTTAAGGGAAATTCATAATGATATGAAATCCCGGAAAGTGATGAACCGGCTGATCCAGGGTGATGTTGGTTCCGGCAAGACAGTTGTAAGCCTGATTGCAATGCTTATTGCAGTTGAAAACGGTTATCAGGCTGCATTGATGGCACCTACTGAAATACTTGCTGAACAGCACTTTCTGGTAATTCACAGCCAGCTTGAGAAACTCGGTGTTAAAACTATGCTGCTGAGAGGCGGGCATACTGTTTCCCGACGAAAAGAGATGTACGAATCCATACGGTCGGGAGATATTAATATTGTTGTTGGCACACATGCACTTGTACAGGATGATGTGGGATTTAAGAATCTCGGACTTGTTGTAATAGATGAACAGCACAGGTTCGGAGTAATGCAGCGTGCAAAACTTATGGAAAAGGGTATGAATCCCGATGTCCTGCTTATGACTGCAACACCGATTCCCAGGACTCTTGCACTCACGTTTTACGGGGATTTGGACGTATCTGTGATAGATGAACTTCCGTCAGGCAGACAACCTGTAACAACAGTGTGGAGAAAGGCAAAAGAGAGAAGCAAGATATACACTTATATTAAAGATGCCGTAAGACGAGGAGAGCAGGTTTACATTGTTTATCCTCTTCTTGAAGAATCTGAAAAGATTGATCTTGCTGCAGCTACTCAGGAATATGAAAAGCTCTCAAATAGTGTTTTTACTGATTTTAACGTCGGCCTTATACACGGGCGCATGAAATCCGATGAAAAAGAGAGTGTTATGAATGCTTTTAAATCAGGAGAAATCAGTATCCTTGTAAGTACAACTGTTATTGAGGTAGGAGTAGATGTCCCTAACGCAACTGTAATGCTGATTGAGCACGCAGAGCGCTTTGGCCTTACGCAGCTGCATCAATTGAGAGGAAGAGTAGGCAGAGGCCCGAAAAAATCTTATTGTATACTTATTACAAGCGGAAAAATTACAGAAGAGGGCGTAAAGAGAGTTGAGGCCCTTACGCAGACAAATGACGGGTTTAAAATAGCAGAGGCTGATTTAAAACTCAGAGGGCCCGGAGAGCTGTATGGGACAAAACAGCACGGAGATCTCGGCCTGAGAATCGCAGACCTCGTTACAGACGGTGAAATCCTTAACAAGGCGAGAAAAGCGGCATTTAAGCTTGTTATGGAAAATCCTGATCTTAACGGTGATGAATTTTCACTTTTAAAAGATAAATATTTTGAGATATACAAAAGCAGATTCGGCTTAATTCAGGTCGGTTGATTATTCAGCACTGCCGGGTTTACTCACAGAATTAAAAAATGGAGATATACATGGAATCGGAGCAAAATAAGTATGATGCATTATTCTATCAACTCATAGTTGTATTTCAAACAGCAGCTCTTCAGCAGATGGGCAGAATGATGAACCCCTCTTCGGAAAAGGCCGAATTGAATCTGGAACAGGCCAGATTTTCCATAGATATTCTTGATATGCTGAGAACAAAGACAATAGGAAATTTAAATGAAAAAGAAGAGAAATTCCTTGATGATGTAGTAAGCGGGCTTCAGCTTACACTAATTTCAGAGGAGAACAAGAAAAACCAATAATAATAGTTTTTATAAGGCGGAAATACATAATACTTGATTTAAAATAAATTTCGCTGTATCTTTTTCTAACTTCTTAATAATTATGATTATTCCAAGAGCGGAGGATATAAATGAAGTCTGTTAAACACAATAATATTGATCTGCGGCTGCAGTATATTTTTGGCGGTATTGTATTTTTTATTGCATTTATTACTTATGCAGCTTCAGTGGCGCCTACAACATCTTTTTGGGATTGCGGAGAATTTATTGCATGCTCCAGAATTCTTGGTGTGATGCATCCGCCCGGATCCCCCCTGTATCTTCTAATCGGCAGGATATTAACTATGCTGCCGTTTGTAAAAGATATTGGCCTCAGGATTAATATGTTTTCAGTATTTATAAGTGCTTCAACAATGCTGCTTACTTTTCTTATTATTATCAAGCTTATTAAAAGATGGAGAGGAGAGCCACGCAGTTTTGAGGACAGAATTATCATGTTCGGAGGAGCTGTATTCGGTGCACTTGCCTTAACTTTCAGTGACAGTGTATGGTTTAATTCCGTTGAAGCTGAGGTTTATGCTTTTTCTCTTTTTTTTACTGCTTTGGTTGTATGGCTTGCTCTTAAGTGGGAAGAGTATTCGTTACAAACTTCGGGCCTTCTTCTCGTATTTTTTATATTCTATCTTTTCAGCCTGGCAGCAGGAGTGCATCTTTTAAACATACTTACTTTTCCGTTTATGCTTCTTATTGCCTATTTCCATGACAATAAGACGGTAAAAAATCTCCTTCTCCTGCTTACTATTCAGGCAGCAGTCCCGCTAATCCTTTACGTTTTATTCTTTCAGTATAATCCTGAAACCATGAACTACAGAGAGATGATTGCTCATCAGGCAAAAGCAGGCAGTTTTATGAAAATATTCGGCCTGATATGGGTAGTTGTGACTCTTGTCTATGTTTATATTAAAGACAGGGATGTATTTAAGCTATGGTGGATTGTACCTGCTTTGATTCTTATAGGCTATTCGACATACTCGCTGATCTATATAAGAGCCCATCTGGCCCCTCCGATTAATGAAAATAATCCGTCCACTCTGGAGCAGATGCGAAGCTATCTCGAGAGAAAGCAGTATGGAGAAGAGGATATGCTCCTCACCTTCTTTTATCGAAAAGCCAGTTTTTGGACGTACCAGATAAATAAAATGTATACAAGATATTTTGCATGGCAGTTTATCGGTAAAGGAGTACTGCTTGACAGCCACGATAGAATAATCAAAATTATAAGCCTGCGGGGCCTTTACGGTATTCCGTTTTTAATCGGATTATGGGGAGCAGTGCACCATTTTTTCCGTGACTGGAAAAGAGCTCTTGCTGTAAGCGTTCTGTTTTTTCTTACAGGCCTGGCAATTATTATCTATCTAAATCAGCCTGATCCGCAGCCAAGGGAGAGAGATTACTCATATGTTGGTTCCTTTTTTGCTTTTGCATTGTGGATAGGAATAGGTTTTGCTGGTATAATGGAGTGGATAGCAGAGTTCTTAAAGGATAAGAAACGACTTAAAAAAATAGTCTATGTTGCGGTTTCAATTGTTCTTTTTATTGCAGTGCCTCTCAATATGTATGCATTTAATCATAGGGAACATTCAAGAGCCGGCAATTATGTTGCTCATGATTATTCCTATAACATATTGCAGACTTGTGAACCCAATGCAATTATCTTTACAAACGGAGATAATGACACGTTCCCCTTGTGGTTTTTACAGGAAGTTTACGGTGTCAGAAAGGATGTTCGGGTAGTTAATTTATCTCTTTTAAATACTCACTGGTATATTAAACAGCTAAGAGATTATGATCCTAAAATACCGATTGGTTTAAAAGACGAAGTTATAAACACTCTTTATGCAATGCCGTGGAAAGCACAGAAGGTTGAAATACCTGTTCCTTCTGATGTTGTTAAGAAATTAAAGGCTTCCTTAAAACCTGAGCTTGCATCTAAAGTAAAAAGCAATTTTATTTTTAACTTTAGACCTACCTTTAATACAGGAGGCGGGAAAGGTGTAAGGGTTCAGGATCTTATGATTCTAAGAATTCTTCAGTCTGTTCAATGGAGGCGTCCTGTTTATTTTGCAATGACAGTTTCCAGGCAGAATAAAATAGGCCTTGACAGATATCTTCGTCTTGACGGCCTGGCTTTCAAAATTCTGCCCTATCCTGCGGAAGAGGTTGATCCTGAAATATTGGAAAACAATTTGCTTGATAAATTCGAGTATAAAGGGCTGAATGACCCCAAGGTGTATTACAACACAAATATTCAGAATTTGCTTCAGAATTACAGGTCTACTTTTATGGAGCTTGCACGTTACTATATAGAAAATGACAATAAAAAGAAAGCAGCTGAAATTCTGACAAAGATGGGGGAGATTATTCCTGATACTCATGTGCCTTATTCTGATAAAAGGCAGGCGCTTATTGTTTCAGATATATACAAACGTGCAGGATTGGACCCTGCGTTTAATGCCCGGAGTGAAAGGATAGTAAAAGGCCACTTACCTTCCATTGCAGAGCAGACCTGGCTTGCAGGCTACTATGCACAGGTTATGCAGAATTGGCAAAAAGCAGAGGAAATTTATCAGGAGATAATCAATTATAACCCCAACTCTCCAGATGCTTTTGCAGGGCTTTTCCAGGTTTACAAAATGTCCGGGCAGTACAATAAAGCTGCCTCACTTCTTGAGGATTGGATTATGAGGCATCCGGGAGACAAAGGTGCACAGCAGGAGCTGGATAATCTTAAGAAACTTGCTGCAAAAGATTCGACAAATGGCAGATAAGTGTAAGCTGAAAAATATATTTTTAAACAGGAAAGACTTGTGATTTTGATATGGAAGGCTGCACACAATGGGCGAAGGGAAAAAACCGGAAGTATCTGTTGTTATTCCCCACTGGAAAGGGGAGGATATTCTTCGTCATACACTGGAGTCATTGCGGAACACAGAATACAGCAA
Organism: bacterium; assembly: GCA_021158245.1. Lineage (NCBI taxonomy): Bacteria > bacterium. Next base: position 40,200 of record JAGGVB010000176.1, read on the forward strand.
TTTTAATGTTATTGTTGTAAACAATAATTCGCCTGATAAAAGTATCGAAGTAGTTCACAGGGATTTTCCTGAAGTAAGGGTTGTTGATTCGGAAATTAATTTGGGCTTTGCTGCAGGATGTAATCTTGGCATCAGAGAAGCAAGTACAAAGTATGTTGCTCTTTTAAACAATGACACTGAGGTTACACCCATGTGGCTTGCTTATCTTGTAGATGTATTGGAAAAAGATTCTGAGATAGCTGCAGTACAGCCTAAATTGCTCTGGTTTTATAACCGGAATACTTTTGATTACAGCGGTGGAGCAGGCGGAGAAATTGATATTTTCGGATACCCGTTTACTCTCGGCCGTGTTTTTGAATTTATTGAACAGGACATTGGCCAGTACGATACCCAGAGAGAGATTTTTTGGGCTTCGGGAGCTGCTGTTGTTATTCGCAGGTCAGTACTGAATTATACAGGCCTGTTAGATGAGGCTTTTTTTGCTCATATGGAGGAGATAGACCTTCAATGGCGTTTTCATATTGCAGGATTTAAAGTAGTTAACTGCCCCCGGGCAGTTGTATATCACCGTGCAGGCGCTACTCTTGGTAAAGAAAATGTACGGAAGATGATTTTGAACCACAGAAATAATCTTGTTATGCTGCTGAAAAATTATCAAATGGAAACTATTGTCTGGTTAATGCCTGTAAGAGTGCTGCTGGAGATTATAACAGTTGGTTTTGGTGTAATATTACTGGATTTCAAGCGTTCCTTCGCAGCATTTTACGGTTTATTCAGTGTTATAGGTTTTATTCCTCATATATTAAGAGAGAGAAAAAAGGTAAGTGCAATTCGGTCTGTTTCTGATAAAATGATAAGAAATAAGATGTTCAGGGGAAGTATTGTAAAGGAACATTTTATAAAAGGGAAGCGTACAACATCTGAATTGTTATAAATTTATGGTGGATTATTGGTAAATAAAGGTCTAATTCAGCTATCGAAAATTTTATTCAGCGGTTTCCTGATAGGTTTCCTGCTCTACAAGATCGGAATTAACAAAATTGCAAATCTGTTAATATCTGCTGATCTGTACTGGCTTTCTGCTGCAATAGTTCTTTTCCTGACAAGCCATCTAATGGGAAGCGTTCAGTGGCACCTTCTGCTTAAACATGAAGGTGTTGATATTAAATGGCCGAAAGTTCTTTCATTCTATTTTGTAGGGTTGTTTCTAAACAATTTTTTGTTAAGCAGCCTTGGCGGGGATCTGTTCAGAATGGCTGATGTAAAGCGTTATTCGGAAAATTTTTCAGGCGCTGTAGCTACTGTATTTCTGGACAGGTTGGCAGGGTTTTTCCTGCTTTCGACTCTTGCGGTTATTTCCGGCCCGTGGATAATAATTCAGAGAGGATTACATTCAAAACTTACGTTTTTAATTTTCATGCTCGTCTGCTCCTGGATACTTCTGCTTTTTATTCTTTTTAATAAGAATTTTGCACGGCCTTTTGCAGCAGTTTTTACAAAGATAGTTCCTGACAGATTTTCGTTAAAGGCTCAGGAGATATATCAAAAAATACACTCTTTTGGCAGAGCAAAAGATGTTGTCGGGAAAATACTTGTAATTTCATGCATAATTCAGAGCCTTAGAATTCTGACTCACTACATGATTGCAAGATCTTTCGGGATATCTGTATCACCTGTGAATTTCTTTCTTATTGTGCCGGTTATTGCAATTGCGGCCAGCCTTCCTGTAAGTTTTGGAGGTATTGGAATAAGAGAGCAGGCAGGAGTGATTCTTTTTGGTATGATCGGGGTATCAGCGATAAGAGCGTTTTCAATTGAATTTATTGCGTATATAGTTGCAGTTATAACAAGTCTCCCAGGGGGAGTAATTTTTGCAGTCCGCCGTGGAGTTGACAAAATATGAATGTTCATGGTAAAAAGCAAGGGAGGATAATAATGAGAAGGTTAAGTATTTATATTTTTGTTTTGACAGGATTGACTTTTTTATCAACATCCTGTTCTATGAAAAAACAATCATGGTGGCAGGAGCCTGTTATAGGTGTTATGGCAGATACAACAGATTGGGAACCGCTGCAGGGCGATTTGAGAATGACTTTTGAAAGAGTAACCCGTACCCCTCAGATGGAAAAAGCATTTGAAATCAGATATGTTACGAAGAAAGAATTTATGAGATATACAAAAGCTCGATACCTCGTGCTTGCTGCAACGCTTGAATCTACAGGGCGGGTAGGTAAAATTGTAAACAGAGTATGCTCTGACCCTGCTGTTCGCAAGAAAGTGGAGAGCGGTAATAATTACATGTTTATTGAGAGAGACCAGTGGAGCAGGGACCAATTGATGGTTATACTTGTAAGTAAAGATATCCCGACCCTTAAACAGAAAATTGCTGCAAATCAATCGTTTCTTTATGATATCTTTGCTTCTAACCTGAAGGAACATTTGTTACAAATAATGTACAAGCACAGGGAGCAGAAAGATCTGGAGCAACGTATGATTGTGAATGACGGTTTTAAAATCAGAGTTCAGCATGATTATTTTTTAGCTCAGGAACTGACGAAGGATGGGTTCATCTGGTTCAGAAGAATGTATCCTGAACGCTGGATATTCGTACGCTGGATTGACGGCGGTGATACTACAATGCTTGACCCACTTTGGGTAGTAAAAGAGAGAAACAGGATAGGCTCAAAGTATTATGGAGGCGACAGTGTAGCAGATAAATACCTTTTTTCGATGCGGTCTCAATTTCTTGGCAGGCCTGCTCAGATAACTACAGGGCTGTGGGAGAACGACAGCAAGGTTGCAGGAGGGCCGTTTAAAAATTACACATTTTACGATGCGCTTTCCAAAAGAATCTATATGATTGATATTGCGGTATTTGCGCCTGGTGAAGATAAAATGCCCTATTTACGAAGGCTTGATATTATTGCTCATACATTTAAGACAATATTTGAGATGGAGGACTAGGTTATGGCTCAATTGCCTCTTGCAGGAGTAATAATGGGAAGCACTTCCGATGAAAAGGTTATGGGAAAATGTATTGATTATCTTAAATATTTTAATATTCCGTATACAATTGATGTGCTTTCGGCTCACCGAAATGCCGAAGAGGTTGATAAATATGCGTCAACCGCTGAGGAACGCGGCCTGAAAGTTATTATTGCCGGAGCAGGTATGGCAGCAGCTTTACCTGGAGTTATTGCTGCAAGAACAATCATTCCGGTTATAGGAATCCCCCTTGAAGGATCGCCTCTCGGAGGGCAGGATGCGTTATATTCAATTGTTCAAATGCCTCCAGGAATTCCTGTTGCTACTGTAGCAATTGGTTCTGCAGGAGCGAAGAATGCAGCAATTCTTGCTGCTGAAATTATTGCTCTTTCAGATAAAGAGGTTAATAAGAAACTTAAAGAGTTTAGAAAAAAAGGTTCAAAAATTTAAATTTTATTTTTAGTATGATATTATTAAACAGGATATGCAATGGGATTAATGAAAATTCTTGTTATAATACCGACGTACAATGAGAACGATAACATACGTCTTATAATTCCTCAAATACTCGGCACATATCCTTCAATTGATGTGCTTGTTGTTGACGATAATTCTCCGGACGGTACAGGTAACACTGTTGAGGAACTATGTGCTTCAGATCCCCGTGTACATTTGATTTCACGTGAAAAAAAGATGGGCCTCGGTACGGCATATGTTGAGGGCTTTAGATATGCATTGGATCATGATTATGATTTAATATTTGAGATGGATGCGGATTTTTCCCACGACCCAAATGAGATACCACGATTTATCGAAGCGTCAAAAGAGTATGATCTTGTTGTGGGGTCAAGATATGTCAGCGGAGTTAATGTTATAAATTGGCCTATGTCACGCCTTCTTCTTTCGTGGCTTGCAAATGTTTATACAAGAGTAGTGACCGGACTGCCTTTAAAGGATGCTACAAGCGGTTTTAAATGTTTTCGCAGAAAAGTCATAGAAGATATTGATCTAGGCAATATGCAGTCTGACGGATATGGATTTCAGATAGAGATTCATTACAGAGTTTGGAAAAAAGGATTCAAGATAAAAGAGATTCCGATTGTATTTGTTGATCGCCGTGTGGGGATATCCAAAATGAATACAGGTATTATTAATGAAGCTGCATTACTTGTATGGAAATTAAGAATAATGGGAATTTTCAAAAGAATTTAATGAAATCAATCAGCAGCTCAAAATGAAAAAACTTTCAGTTATAATTGTTAATTATAATGTAAAGCCCTTTTTGCAGCAAGCTCTTGCTTCTGTATCCAGGGCTTTAAAAGGTATGGATTCCGAGATTATTGTTGTTGATAACGGGTCAGGCGATGGAAGTGTGCAGCTTGTACAGAGAGAATTTCCTGATGTAAATATCATACGGAATCAGGAGAATGCGGGATTTGCAAAGGCAAATAATCAGGCAATAAAAATTGCAGACGGTGAAGTTATAGCACTCGTTAATCCTGATACGCTCATAAGAGAAGATACATTTAATGTATGCCTTGATTATTTGGAATCCCATAACGATGTCGGCGCTGTTGGGTGTAAAATTCTCAATCCTGATGGCACTTTACAATTAGCATGCAGACGAAGTTTTCCTTCTCCATGGGTAGCTTTTACAAAAATTGTCGGCCTGAACGCAATTTTTCCTAAAAGTAAAATTTTCGGAAGATACAATCTTACGTATCTGGATCCTGAAATAATAACAGAAGTGGAAGCAATATCAGGATCATTTATGGCAGTCAAAAGAGAAGTTATTGATCAGACAGGCATGCTTGATGAACGTTTTTTTATGTACGGGGAAGACCTTGACTGGTGCTACAGAATTCATAAGAACGGGTGGAAGATAGTTTACCTGCCGGGCACGGAAATTATTCATTACAAGGGACAGTCTGCAAAAGAGGCCCCATTTGACAGTCTCAGGGTTTTTTACAATGCAATGCTTCTATTTGTAAAGAAACATATGGGTGGAGGCCTGTCTCTTATTCCCCAGTGGATACTAATTCTCGGAATCTGGATAAGAGGTTCGATATCAATAGCAGCGCAATGGGGAAAGAGGCTTTTTGTACCGATCATTGATGCTCTTCTGCTTTCCGCAGGAATGATAATTTCGATTTTTATAAGATTTTCTGCTGCAGGAAGAGCTGGTTTCTACGTTTCCGCTTATAGTTTGGTAATTCCGGTTTATTCTGCTGTATGGCTGATATCTCTTGCAATAACAGGCCTTTACAGAAAAAAGAATTATAATATCTCAAGAACATTTACAGGAGTAATAACAGGGCTGATTGCTAATACATCGCTGACTTTCTTTTTTCCACAGTATGCTTACTCCAGACAGGTTATTCTTGTATCCGGGGCCATAAATCTTGTACTTCTATCAGGCTGGCGCATTCTGATACAGTTTTTGCCAAGAATAGAAAAGATTCCATTTCTCAGAAATATTGGGATAACTCTTGCCAAGCGAAGGCTTATTGTTGTTGGTACGGGAGCTGTAACAACAGACATAATCACACGGCTTAATAAAAGGATTGAAAAGAGCGGAGAGATTGCAGGGAGGCTTGCAGTAAAAGAAGATGATTTTAATAATGCGGCTGATTGCGAGATACCGATTCTTGGGACCATAAAGGAGATAGTCCGGCTTGTTAAGGTTCATAAAATTGATGAATTAATTATTCCTCCCGGAACTCTGTCGTACAAACAGATGCTTTCGATTGTCGGCCGTACTCGTGATACAGGCCTTGATATTAAAATTATACCAAAGGACCTTGATGTGTTAATCGGCAGATCAGTTGTTGAATCCATTGATGAGATTCCGTTTGTTGATCTGGAATACAGAGTATTTTTGTGGCATAACCGGGTATTAAAAAGAGCGCTTGATTTAAGTATTGCATTAATTTTTTCCCCCATTTCCTTGCTTCTTTGGTTCATAGTCCTTATTTTACCGGATTACAAGTTAGTGAAAGTGATATTCCCCTGTCCGGGCGGGAACATTTTGATCAGAGAGCTTTTTTTGCATGACAAAAAGGTTTACGGTATTTTTCGTACAATTTTCAGCATGGTATATGTTCTGAAGGGTAAAATGAGTATTGTAGGCCTTGATAATGAATCCGATGTATTGAAAGAAACAGTATGGTGCAGGCCGGGAATAACAAGCCTTTTTAAGGTTTCGGGAGAAGAACAGGACACGCAGGAAGAAAGACTGAGATACTATTTTTATTATATTCGGAATTATTCGGTTTTATTGGATATAGAAATAATGCTGAAATCAATTTTCTCCTGATTGATATATTGTGGTGCGAAGGGAGTAGTTTATTATGGATTTTATTCTTGATTTTGAAAAACCAATTGTTGAGCTGGAGGAAAAGATAGGTGAGATGAAGGCCATTTCTGCCAATGAAAATGGCGTTTTATCGGATGAAATCTCGCGGCTTGAATTGAAACTTTATAAATTAATGGAAGATACATATTCCAAACTTAACAGATGGCAGCGGGTTCAGCTTGCGAGGCATCCTTTGAGGCCTTATTCGCTTGATTATATCCCGAGAATATTTACTGATTTTATCGAACTTCACGGGGACAGGCAGTTCAGAGATGATCCTGCGCTTGTCAGCGGCATGGCAAAGCTTGACGGAAGGTCCGTAGTTGTATTGGGACAGCAGAAGGGACGTACAACAAAGGAGAAATTATACAGAAATTTTGGTATGATGCATCCGGAAGGGTATCGTAAAGCAATGCGTATTATGAGGCTGGCAGCAAAATTTAATAAACCGATAATCGTATTTGTAGATACACCCGGGGCATACCCTGGAATAGGAGCGGAAGAGAGGGGACAGGGAGAAGCAATTGCAAGAAATCTGTTTGAGATGTCACGCCTCAAAGTTCCTATTATAGTTGTGATAATCGCAGAGGGAGCTTCCGGAGGTGCTTTGGGAATAGGAGTAGGCGACAGAGTACTCATGATGGAAAACAGCTGGTACTCTGTTATTTCACCTGAAGGCTGTGCAGCAATTTTATGGCGGGATTCAGCCAAGGCTTCCAAAGCTGCGGAGGCTTTAAAACTTGCGGCTCAGGATTTAATTGAACTCGGTGTAATTGATGATATAATAAAAGAACCCGTTGGAGGTGCTCATAGAAATTACGATGAAGCAGCAAGGCTTGTAAAAATCAACATAATAGATGCCTTGAATGATCTTCTTTTAATACCTCCTGATGAATTGATAGAACAGAGGCTGGAAAAGTATGGTAAAATGGGATTTTTTAAGGAATGAATGTTAAAAACAATACTAATATCTATACTCACAGAGTGATATATGCTGATACGGACCAAATGGGAATTGTGTATCATGGAAGATATTTTGAGTGGCTGGAAGCTGCGCGTACTGAACTTATGCGTATTCATGGAATGTCCTACAATACTCTTGAAGCGCGAGGGATTTCTCTTCCTGTAATAGAAGCTTCATGCAGGTACATCAGGGCATTTAAGTATGATGATATTGTAAATATTATTGCAGAAATTGAAGATGTTACGCGTTCAAGATTAAAAATTAAGTATGAACTGTACTGTGAAGGTGATGAAACAGCAAGGGTAAAAGGCGTTACTGTACATTGCTATATGAATCGTCAGGCTCGTGCAATAAGAGCGCCGAGGGACCTTTTATTATTTTTTAAATCTTTTCAAGTTCCGGAAAACATGGAATAACGGAGTAGCCAATGTTAGAGCAGAAATTGTTGGATATATTGGTTTGCCCCAAGTGTAAGGGCAAACTGGAATACAGACAGAAAGAGGATGCTTTTTATTGCCATTCATGCAGATTGAAATACAGGGTTGAGGATAACATCCCTGTAATGCTTATTGATGAAGCGGAACCCTTTTAGGTTGCTGTGGAGAAAATATGAGATTTAAAACAGTTGTGTTTGTTTTTATTTGTGCTGTTTTGCTGAATGGGTTTGTTCCTTCTCATACTGTATGAACACCTTGATAAGAAAGATAGTGCAAGATATGAGTATCAGGAAGCTTTGAAACTTAACCCTGAATTTAAAAAAGCATTACAAACTTTAAATTCAATGTAATTAATTGATTATAATAATTATAGGAGTGTCAAATGGAATGGAAAGATAGAGTTGAGAAATTTATTTCAGAGCATAAAAAATGTTATGATAATATACTTCGTGAGGAAATGATAAAACTGTGCGTTGAGAATAAGGAAGCTATTATTTCTGAAAGCGGGGCACTTGCAACATGGACCCCTCCTGAATCTACAGGAAGAAGCCCGAAGGATACAGTTATTGTACGTCGTACTGAGAGCGAGGACACAATTGACTGGGACAGCCCGAACAATATTCCTGTTTCTGAAGACACATTTGATATGGCAATGGAGGATGCACTTTCAATACTTTCAACCAAAGAGAGTATCTTTGTTACAGACAGGGTAATCGGAGCGGATTCCAATTATGCTCTTCCTGTTAAACTTGTAACGGACAAGGCTCTTTCCGTACTTTTCACTGATAACATGTTCCGTCCTGTGCCGAATGATATTCATAAAAGCATTTATGCTGAAAAACCTTTTACAATTGTTGTTGTCCCTTACGACAAACTGAATTCCAAACGCTACGAAGGAAGGCTTCGCAAAAAAGATGATGGAACAACATCGGATATGATTGTTGCAATGGATATGGACAGAATGCTTGGTGTGATTGTAGGTTCTGCTTACGGAGGCAGTATAAAAAAACTGATGTTTACAGTTATGAATTATCTCCTTCCCGGAGAAAATATTTTACCTCTTCACTGTTCTGCAAATGAAGGCAAAGACGGTGACTGTGCTTTACTTCTCGGTCTTTCGGGTACTGGAAAAACAACACTTTCCGCTGATCCGAGACGGGCTTTATTAGGAGATGATGAGCACGGATGGTCTGACAGAGGTATTGCAAATTTTGAAAACGGCTGTTATGCAAAGTTTATTGATCTTGATTCAAAAAAAGAACCGGAAATTTATAATGCTGTGATGCATAAAGATGAATACTTGAATCATGGGGCAATTGTGGAAAATGCCATGATTTATCCTAATGGCAGCTTTGATTTTTTTGATGACAGGTTTACACCGAATTCAAGAGCAAGTTATCCTTTAAAATATTTGGCAAATATAAAAGAAGAGTCTGTATCTGTTCATCCGAAAACAATTCTGTTCCTGACTGCAGATGCGAACGGAGTACTGCCTCCTGTTTCGAAATTAACACGGGAACAGGCAATGCTGTGGTTTCTTATGGGATATACAAGTAAACTGGCAGGAACCGAGACAGGAATCGTTGAGCCCAAATCAACTTTCAGCCGATTTTTCGGAGAGCCCTTTATGCCGAGAAATCCTGATGTTTATGCAAGGATGCTGGGAGAAAATATGGAGAAACACAACTCACAGGTGTTTCTCATTAATACAGGATGGAGCGGTGCTCCTTATGGTGAGGGAAAAAGAATGGATATCACTTTGACCCGCGCTATGGTTAATGCTGCGCTGACAGGCGGCCTTGATAATGTAGATTATGAAGAGGATGAGATTTTTAAAGTTTTAATTCCGAAAAGCTGTCCCGGGGTGTCTGACAGTAGAGTTCTTAATCCGAGGCAGTCATGGAGCAATGAAGAAAAGTATCTGGAAAGGGCAAAAAAACTTGCAAGTGATTTTGCAGCTCATTTTAAAAAAGCATATGGCAACAAGAATATTGCCCCTGAAGTTGCAGTACAATGTCCTGGTATGTAGAACCAGATATTAAAGAAAGTATTTGCATAACAAGTATCTCACTGTTAAATTAATAGTATAGTACAAAAAACAGATGAGATCAGGGAGGTTAATCGTGGCAAAAATTCTTGTGGTTGATGATGAAGCTCCGTTCAGGTCATTTTTGTCCGATGTTATCAAGAGGATTAAACATCAAGCTGTAGAGGCTGAAAACGGAAGAGTAGCGTGGGATATCTACCAAAAAGAGAAGATAGATATTTGCTTAGTTGATGTAAATATGCCTGAGATGGATGGCATTGGTTTTCTCGATAAAGTAAAAAAAGAGGATCCTGCTTCAATAGTAATAATGATGACAGGCTTTCCTACAGCAGAAACTATTATTGAAACTATTGAAGATGACGGGTTTACCTACATTTCCAAACCTGTAGATGTCCCTGTTATAATAGATTTAATTGAGAGGGGGCTTGCTGCGCGTAAAAAGCGTATTGCAGAATTTAAAAATAAAAAAGTGTAGATAAAATAATTTTGCTGTTCATCATAGAATTTGGCACGTTAAAAATATGCGGGGTATTTCATCACCCCGCTTTTTTTATACTTGAAGAGCGTGCAAGCATTTCTTTTGATTTATCAATATATTTCAAAGACTGCTGGAACCATTTGTCTCTTAAAAGCTGTACTTTGTAACGTGCTTCATCGCCCCAAAGTTTTTCTGCTATATTCTGTTTTAAAAAGAAACTGATATCTTTTTTATTGGTATTAAATTGGGTTTTTGTAATTTTAAACCCTTTGACCTGCAGGTAACTGAAAAATTCCCGGAGCACTGAAGGTGACGGATTGTAATTATGCAGGAAGGAGTAGAATGACAATTTTTTCTGGGGGTGTGTGTTTACATATTTTTCGGTAAATGTAAACAGAAGCCTGTCTTTTGACAGCACCAGTTTCCGCACGACTGCACTTACAGTATCCTGGCTTTCCGTTAAGAAATAATCAGGAGTGATACCTCCGCCGCCGTAGACAGTCCGTCCGAGGATTTTTGTCCGGAAAACAGGCCGGTTTGTTGTTTTAGCATCAGGCTTTTTGGGTGCGGCTTCTGTAAAATATTCTAATTTTGATTTGTTTTCGTAAGGGCGCTGTATCAATCTGCCTGAAGGAGTGTAATAACGAGCTGTAGTCATTAACAGTGCGGAACCGTCTCTGAATGTGTACTGGCTTTGAACAAGGCCTTTCCCAAAGCTTGTTTCGCCTATGATCACTGCCCTGTCCCAGTCCTGCATTGCACCAGCTACAATTTCAGATGCTGAAGCTGATCTGTGATTTATCATTATAGTTACAGGCAGGTTGTCAAAGGGCCTGTGATATGAGGCTTTAAACTCCCTGAAAGAACGTTTTATCCGGCCCTTTGTGTAAACAACCAATTTACCTCTCTTAAGAAAGGTTTCTGAAACATCAAAAGCCGCTCCAAGATATCCTCCTCCGTTATCCCTGAGATCAATTATCAGATATTTCATTCCATCATTTATAAGTTGTGCAAGATGCTTTTTCAGTTCTGATCCTGTTGTTGCAGAAAAACGGATAATTGCAATGTAGCCGATTGACGGTTTAATCATGAAAGCATAAGGTATGCTCTCAAGGTGCACTTCATTCCGGATTAGCGTAAAATCCAATAATTTATTATAACCGTGTCTTTCAACTGAAACTTTTACTTTTGTCCCCTTTGGGCCCATAAGTTTTAAAGGCACTTCGTCACGTTTAAGCCCTGTTGCAGGGCAGCTGTTAATCTTAACTATTCTGTCTCCCGGCAGAAGCCCTGCCTTGGCCGACGGCCCGCCTTTAATAACAGACATGACTGTTATCTTATTTTGGACAATATCGAATGTTATGCCTATGCCGGAATATCCGCTGAAGCTCTGATTCCATTTTTTATACTCTTCTGCAGTCATATATGTTGTATGCGGGTCCAGATCCGATACCATACCTTTTATTGCACTGTCTACAAGATTAACAGGGTCTTTTTTTTCAACATAATCATTTTCGATTTTTTTTAATATTGCACTGAAAAGTTCGATTTTTTTATAAAATAATTTACTTGTCGAGTACATTTTACCTGTAGTGCCGGATATAATAAAAAGTGCTGCAGATAATATGATAATGATTGTAATGATGGATTTTTTTCTGGTCATAAAAAGTCCTGTTTTTTTAATTCACTGTAATATTCAGGTTAAAAATATAATGATATGCACTATTAATGTCAAGAGTCTAAAATCATTGAACTGAAATGCGCTTTCCGTCAGTTTTTATAATTACTGCACCATTTAAGTCAGTTCGGATTATGGAAATTGCATTGCTCTTAAGCCTTGATATGCATTGCGTAGAAGGATGGCGGTATTTATTTTTCCTGCCTGCTGAAATTACTGCTATTTCAGGGGATATTCTTTTCAGGAAGTTAGCCGAACAGGAATTTTTGCTTCCGTGACGCCCGACTTTTAAGATATCAGATTTAAAGATGAGAGATTTATCTATCAATACCTTTTCAGCAGGGCTTTCCGCATCACTCATAAAGAGAAAGCGTTTGAAGCCAAAACATATTTCCGTTATAAGTGATGTATTGTTTATATTTTGTGCGGTCCCTTTTTTTAAAAGAGAATACGGAGAGAGAAAGTAAATTTTAGTTCCGGGAAAAGAGACAATACTGTCCGGTGCAGTGATTATTGTGCCCGGGATATTTTTATTTTTCAAAATCATATTAAATTCATGATTAAGGGGAGAATTATAATCAGCGCCCGTGTAAAAAATTCTTCCTATTGAAAAATGCTTTAAAATATATATCAGGCCGCCTCTGTAATGCTTATCAGGATTAGTTGAAATTACCGCATCAATTTTTCTAAATCCGTTTTTTAATAAAAACGGGGCGATAATTCTCTTGCCGCTGTCAAAAAACGGAGTTTTATTCCCCCCGTCAATTAACATGGTTTTCCCTCCCGGAAAGATTATGAGTGCCGAATCACCCTGTCCTACATCGAATTGTATATAGGTAATATCAGAGAAGCTGCCGAAAAGAGCTTTGTCCCAGATAAAAATGCTGGAAATAATCAGAGATGTAAAAATTAGAATTTTTCGTATCCGTTTATCTGTAGAGAAGATTGATAATATTATATTTATATAAATTATTATCAGCCCTGTTCCAGGAGAAGGGACTGCAGCAGCAGAAAATTTCAGGCCGGACACTGCAGAAGTAAACCAGTTCAGGAAGTAGATTACAAAGCTGGTGCAGATACCGTAAATATCGGCAATAAAAGAGCTTATAAGAGAGAATAGAATAGTCAGGAGCCCAAGGCTCACGATGATTCCTGCAACGGGAATTGCGATTATATTAACAAGAGGGGCGAGCAGTGGAAGGTTGTTAAATGATGTTAATGAAATCGGAAGAGTGCCTATTTGAGCACAGATAGATACGATTATAACGTCAGCAAGATTCGCAAGGTATTTCTTTTTCGGGAAAATATGTTTATAAACAAGAAATTTTTTAAACCTGGGATAGAAATATACAATGGAAAAGACTGCAGAGAATGAGAGTAAAAATCCCACATCAAAAAGCCACCCGGGATTTACTGCAAGAAGAATAATTCCTGAAATACCGATAATATTAACGGCATCTGCTCTCCTTTTAAATAAACGCCCTGTAAGAAAGAGTGTTGCCATGACAAATGCTCTGACAATTGACGCCCTTGTTTCTGTGATCATTGTGAAAAACAGCAGTCCTGCAATTTCAGCCGGTATGCGAATTCTGACAGGAATACGCATCAGGCCGAGGAGAATTTCCAGGAAAAGCAGTACAAACCCTACATGGAGCCCGCTTACAGCAAGAATGTGCAGGGCTCCGGCATTGGCAAAATGTTTTGTTACATCTTCTGAAAGCATACCCCTGTCTCCTGTGAGAAGAGCAAGTACAAGGGGCAGAGCAGGTTTTTCAATATGTTTTTTAAGGGATCGTTTTACAAATCTTCTTGAAGGGTATATGATTTTTAAATTCAGCCATGAGCCTCTGTTTATTCCTGTGAGATGCAGATTATTACCGCTTTTTCCAAGGGTGTATATCTTTTTTGCCGCAAGAAATGCCCTGTAATCGAATCCTCCGGGATTTCTTCCTGAATCAGGAAGTACAAGCCGGATATCAACAAGAAACTCATCGCCGTATTTTATTCTTGATGTAATATGCCTGTAATATGATATCAGTACTGTTCCCGTACAAGTGTAAGTTGTGTCTCCCGCAGTCACTGCTTCTGCTTCTGCATACAGTTCTTTGCGCCCTGATTTATATACCGGATCCCTTTTCAGCCACGCTTTAAGAGTTACTCTTGTATTGGGATTGTTTTTAAAGGCTATATCTGATGCAGGGATGCAGGTACTTTTAATAATAAATGCAGCAGAACCGGATAGTATTATAGAAAAAAATATAATGATATTGAGCAGCTTGCCGGCCGGTTTCTTTCTGTTTATTAAAATTATTGATAAAATAGCAAGTCCTGTTACTGTTAAAAGAACAGGAAAGAAAGGGAGCTTTACCGAGTGGGCTAATAGTATTCCAAGGGCAAATAGAATAAAGGTTTTAAAAGCAGGCTTGTTCATCAAAGTTCAATATCATCTTCTTCTATATCAGAGTTGGCTTTCTTAAGCTTTGTGATGGTAAATCCTGTATATCCATAGATAATTGACACCAGTGGAGTAATTAAATTCAGAAAAGCATAAGGTAGGTATGCAAGAGGGCTTACAGTCAGAGTTACATGCATGAATGCTCCGCCTGTATTCCATGGAATCAGAGCAGATGTGAGAGTGCCCGCATCTTCGAGGCAGCGCGATAAGTTTTTAGGATGAAGCCCTCTCTTTCTGAACGCATCTTTATACATTCTGCCGGGAATTACAATTGCAAGGTACTGGTCAGATGCAAAAGCGTTCATTCCTATACAGCTGAACACTGTTGTAGCTATCAGCCCTCCGGTACGCTTTACTCTTTTCAACATTGAATTTGCAAGAGTGCCGAGCATACCTGTCACTTCCATAATACCGCCGAGAGACAGCGCACACATAACAAGTGTGATTGTCTGCATCATACTCAAGAGCCCGCCTCTGTTTAAAAGTTCATCAACCATAGCATTGCCGGATTGTGAAACAACTCCCGAATATGCAGCAGTAATTATGTCAGGAAGGGGAGTAGATTGTACAAATGCGGCAATAATTCCTCCGAGGATTGATCCGGTGAACAGAGCAGGCAGAGCAGGTATTTTTTTTACAACCATAATTATTACAAGCAGAGGAGGAGCAAGAAGAAGAGGGTGAATGACAAAATTACCCTTTAGTGTAGAGAGCATGACGTCAATGTTGCCGTAAGCCAGCTCGTTTGTGCTGAATTTGAATCCGATAATGGTGTATAAAATAATTGAGATAATGTACCCTGGTGTTGTTGTAAAGATCATATGCCGTATGTGGCTGAAAATATCCGTTCCTGCTACAGCCGGAGCAAGATTTGTAGTATCTGAAAGAGGGGACATCTTGTCTCCGAAGTATGCTCCAGAAATAATTGCTCCTGCAACAATCTGAACAGGGATTCCGAGGCCTTTCCCAATACCTATAAATGCAACTCCTACTGTTCCTGCAGTTGCCCATGATGATCCTGTACCGAGAGAAACAATAGAACAGATTAGAAGGGTTGCAGTCAGAAAGTATCTCGGAGACAATATTTTTAACCCGTAGAATATCATAGAAGGAACAATTCCCGCTTTTACCCAAGTTCCTATCATTGTGCCTATGATCATTAAAATCAATATTGCATTGAGTGCAAGGGTAATACTGTGCACCATTCCGCGCTGAAGTTCATTCCAGTTATAACCATATGCTATGGCAACTATTGCGGCAACAGCAGTGGCCATTATAAGGGGAATATGAGACTGCTGTTTGAATATTGCTATTGAAAAGAAAAGCGCTATAACGAGAAATAGTACAGGTATAAGTGTACTGATCAGAGGAATTTCTTTTTTCTGTCTGTTCATTCTTTTACTCCGGAATCGGCTTTATTGTCTGTTTTTTCAATTGTAATTCCTGTGTATCCGTAGAATATTGATATCATAGGAGTTATATAGTTAAGAAAAGCATATGGCAGATAGAGCAGGGGATAAACTCCGAGTGTTGCGTACATGTAAGCTCCGCCTGAGTTCCATGGAATCAGCGATGATGAAAGAGTTGCGGAGTCTTCAAGACATCTTGAAAGATTTTTCGGATGGAGATGAAAGGCATCAAAAGCGTCTTTGTACATTCTTCCCGGAATAACAATTGACATATACTGGTCGCATGTAATAATGTTTGAACTTATGCAGCTGAATATTGTTGTGGCAATCAGAGATCCCGGGCGTTTTACACGTTTCAGCAAAGACAAAGCCATTGTCTGCAGCATACCTGTTTTTTCCATAATTCCGCCAAATGAGAGGGCGCACATAATCAGAGCGACTGTATTCATCATACTTGTCAGGCCGCCTCTTGTAAGCAGGCTGTCAACTGTCTCAATGCCTGTGGCTGATGTAGTACCCTGAAATGCGGCAGAAATTATTTGAGGCATGGTTGATGATTGAAATGCCATTCCGAAAATTCCGCCTAAAACAGTACCTCCGAGAAGAGCGGGGAGAGGCGGGACTTTAAATATAACCATAACAATAACAAGTATGGGTGGAATCAGGAGAACAGGATTAATTGTGTAATTAGATCCAAGTGCGGATTTTATTGATTCAATACCGTGGGCATCAATCTGGCCGTCTGCAAGATGAAATCCGATCAAGAGGTACAGGACAGCAGCAATAATATAGGCAGGTACAGTTGTGTAAACCATGTGCCTTATGTGAGTAAATATATCAGTTCCCGCTACAGCAGGAGCAAGGTTTGTAGTGTCTGAGAGGGGAGACATTTTATCACCGAAGTATGAACCGGAAATAATTGCTCCTGCAACCATTGCGACAGGTATTCCAAGGCCTTTCCCTACTCCTATTAAAGCAACGCCCACAGTTCCTGCTGTGGACCATGATGAGCCTGTACCGAGAGATACGATGGAGCAGATAAGAAGGGTTGCGAAAAGGAAAATTTTCGGAGACAATATCTCAAGGCCGTAATAAATCATTGAAGGTACGATTCCTCCGAGAATCCATGTCCCGATCATTGTACCGACAATCATCAGGATAAGTATTGACCCCATTGCAAGGGTTATTCCGTGCACTATTCCATTCCTTATATCTATCCATTTCATGCCGAATATTGCTGCAATCGTTGCCGCAACAGCCGTAGAAAGAATAAGGGGTATGTGAGCATCAAGCCTTAATATTGCAATTACATAAACAAGGGTCATAATTAAAAATATTATAGGGATAAGGGCAACTATAAGGGGTATGGGGCGGATGTGATCTTGCATAGCCTTCCTTTCTTTGAATGCCGGGATTCTTTAAATATTTTGTGATACAGAGAATAAACAATATACAGAACATTTTACTTAAAGTATTAAATAAACAACAGGAAAGATATAGAAGGATTGCCGAAAAAGCAGAATTTATTCATTTTCTTGCTGATCGTTGTTTTCCTTGTCCAGTTTTTCCCTGAGTTCGTTTATGGCATCTCTGTACCGCGCGGCATCTTCGTAGCGTTCTTCACGTATTGCCATTTGCAGCAGCATATTTAAAGATTTTAATTCCTCTTCTTCGCTTAATTCAGGCGTATCGGTTTCGCTGCTTATGGATGCCCGTTTCATTACTTCTTCTTCAACAAAAATCGGTGAATTTGTGCGCAGTGCAAGTGCAATGGCATCACTCGGCCTTGCATCCATAATAATAGTATTATCATTATGAGTTATGTTTAGTACAGCATAGTATGTATTGTCTTTAAGGTCATTTACTGTAACCTGAGATACAGAAGCATTTACCGAATCAAGAATATTTCTCAGAAGGTCGTGAGTCATGGGCCTGGGCAGCACCATATCTTCTAACTGAACTGCAATTGCATGGGCTTCGGCAGGGCCTACAACAATAGGAAGCCATCTTTTGTATATTTCATCTTTTAAAATGACTACGAATCTATCGCTTGATGTGTCAAGGGTCACTCGATCAACTTTAACAGCCACTATCATTTTTCCGCCCATTGGAATAGAATGTAAATTCCGGAATTTATCCCTTTAACAGAATATATATAAAAATATTTAAAATCAAGTAGAAATTAAGCTTACTGTTTATCCTTTAAAATATTATCTTTGCTGATTTCAGGGAAATCGATATTAACATGCAGCATAGATCGAAAGATATTTCGTTTTATATTTGCATTGGGTTCTGTTTTTTGAAGTACAGATAATATCTCTTTAATCTTCTGCCTTCTCGTTTTTCCGTCAACAGGGCACAGATTCGGAATTATCGGAACGCCAATCTCTTTTGCTGCTGATTTTACAAGGGTTTCAGGAACGAGTGCAAGCGGGCGGATAATCTCCAATGTTCCGGAGAACACAGGCTGGACAGGGTTCATGCTTTCAATTTTTCTTCCGTAAAGAATATTTATAAGCAGGGTTTCTATTATATCATCCTGATGATGCCCGTAAGCAATTTTATTACATCTGTTTCTATGTGCAAATTTGTAAATTTCTTCCCTTCTCTTCATTGAGCAAATAAAACAGGGATTTTTTTTTGCATCAGGATCCAGAGCTGCCTTGCTGATCTGTGTCTGAATAATTTTAATATCAATACCGGAATCCTGACAGAATTTTTGAAGTTTGGTCAGATAATGATTTTTTCCCTTAAACCCCAGGTCGATATGTACGGCACAGATATCAAAGTCATGATAAATATGAAGTTTGAAATCTGAAAGCATGTGAAGCAGTACAAGGCTGTCAGCCCCTCCTGACACTCCTACTGTTATGCAGTCTCCTGCTTCAATCATATGATAGCCGGTTATTGCTTTCTGCATCAGCCTGCGAATTCTTTTATATTGGGCCGAAGGATTTTTCATGAAATCATTCCCATACAGCTAGTTTTTTATCTCAAGCAATTTGATAACAGCAGGTGTAAAATCTTTTAGTGTTTTAATGCGGCTTCTCAGATATTCCGCTCCTTCTCCCCAGACCATTGATAAAGCAGGATTTCTGGTATGAGTTTTTATTGAAAGGTCCTCAATATTTCCGTGATCGCTTGTGATAATCAGAGTTGCTTTTGACAGGTCTGAGATATTCAGTATATTTTGTATAAATCGGTCAAGTTTTTTCATTATAGCCTCTGCCTGACTCATGTCTCTGCTGTGCCCTGCTCTGTCTGTTAAAAAATATTCATAAAGTGTAAAGTCGTATTTGTCAGATTCTCTGCACAGAATTTCTGCTGCTTCGGAGCAGGAGAATTCAGGTACATCAAAGCCCCTTTGAATCAGCTCTATGTTTGTAAAATCATGATAAATAGACCTGCCGGAACGCATGTCGTCTAGGTTGTAAAAATAGAGCCCTCCTGCAAGTGCTGCAACAGTAGTAACTGAAAGGCGGTATTTCTGATCTTCTGACAGATTGAAAAAGATTGGCCTGAAAGTATTTATAAATGTGCCTGATCTGTTATTTTTTTTGATCTGTTTAAATATCGATTTTTCCTTCAGAAGATTTCTCAAATCCCTGTTTGGAAAACCCGGGAGGTGTCTTCCGAGAAGTTTTGAAGCGTTTATACCTGTAAAAAGGGTTGTCTGGCCTGTTGCACTTTGGGGCAGCCCCTCAACTCCGAGACATGCATCAGTTGGTATTAAAATACCGTTTTCGGGAATGATACCAGGCCTGTCAGCAGAGCAGCGGAAAATACTCAGATCCCTGTTGCTTAACGGATTATAGGCTGCCGAATCTCTACCAATACCTATGCCGTCTATGAAGATCATGATGACTTTCATAAATATCCGAGATCCTTCAGTTTTGCGGGGTTTTTTCTCCACCCTTTTCGGACCTGTATGTGAAGCTCAAGGAAAATACTCCTTCCCAGAAATTTCTCAATTTCTGCACGGGCTGCTGTTCCCAGTTTTTTTAATGCCCTTGCCTGTCTGCCTATCATAATTCCTTTTTGTGAGCTTCTTTCAACAAGTATTGCTGCAGAGACAAAATCTTTTCTGTGCGGGCGTTCTTTGAATTCTGTAATTTTTACTGCAGTTGCATACGGGATTTCTTCGTCGAACTGTAAAAAGATCTGCTCTCTGATTATTTCAGCAACAAAAAAACGTTCGGGTTCATCAGAGATGATGTCTGGAGGGTAGAAGGGCATTCCTGAAGGCAGATTCTCAAGTGTTGCAGATATCAAAACATCAAGGCCCTCTCTGTTAAGAGCTGATACAGGCAGGATATCTTTAAAAAGGCCCTTTGAATTCATTTCTGCCATAAGAGGCAGAAGCTCTTCTTTTTTTACAAGGTCTGTTTTGTTTATCACAAGCAGGGCAGGTGTTGATGATTTTTCAGTATAGGAGAATACAATCTCATCATCTGGTGTGAGGCGTTTTGCATCTATAATCACATAGATAAGGTCAGCATCCTTTATGGTCCTGACTGAAGTTTTAACAAGAGATTTTTGAAGCATTGTCGCAGGATCTATCAGCCCCGGAGTGTCAAGGCATATAATCTGAAAATTGTCGCCGTGAAGGATGCCGAGAATTCTGTTTCTTGTAGTTTGCGGTTTTGGAGAAACAATCGCGGTTTTCTGCTTAAGCAGGCTGTTTAAAAGAGTTGATTTACCTACATTCGGTTTGCCAATAAATGCCACATAGCCTGCGCGGAATAACCCATTGCTGATATTAGTTCCCATGTAATACCTCAATAAAAGCGTCTCAGCCTTGCACCTGAATAGTAGTGATTTAATATCTGTACAAAAGATGCACCTTTAAGAGCCATCATTGCAGCTCCTGTCTGGCACATTCCTACACCGTGGCCGAATCCCCCGCCTTTTAATATGAACTGTTCAGGAATTCCATTAATGATATCTGTTTTGTCAACAAAGAAGCACGAGCTCCAAAGTGTGGTCGAAGACAGTGCTTTTCTTATTTTCAGCTCTCTGTTGAGTAGAACTCTTCCTTTTGTCCCTGTAATCTGCATCTGAATAATACGGCCTGATACGCCCCTTGAAAGTACTTCAATATCCAGTATCTCACCGAGGTCGCGGCCTGTTGCATTTTTAATACTCTTTTGAAGCTCTGCCTGAGACAGGTTTTTTTCCCACCTGAAATATTTTTTTGTATAATTTAGAGAGGCCGGCACATTTCCTGTAGAGTTGCAGAAAGCCATAGGTGTCTGTGTCAGCCAGCGGCGCAGATTATCCTCATTCTGAAGAGAGCCGTAATCTTTTTTAAGGGAAGAGGGCCCGTCATAACGGCCCCTTAAATATTCGGTATCAGTCCCTCCCCATACGTTTTTTGCATCTTCTGTGTGCCCTCCGCAAACAGCAGCATACACAGCATCACATATCATGTGGTTGTCCCACAGAACAAGGCCCCTTGTCTCTTTTACTGCACGGTCGCTTAATTTTGATCTTTTTGTCTGCCCGCTGTAGACCTGGCAGTGTACATCTGCACAAAGGTCAAAAGGGTCGTTGGGGTGAGCATGACCTATTTTTGCGAGGGCTTCACTGCGGGCTGCTACTGCCTGAGCCTTTAATGCTTCGAGAGGAAAAGTGTCAGGCATTTCCGAAGGCAGTACTCCCTTGAGGTATTCCTCAACAGGCAGAATGTTTATTATTGTAAGGCGTCCCTGACTGTCGATTTGAAGAGAAATCCGCTTGGGGTAGGTCCTGTTCTCAGTTGATTCCCAGTGGAAACCTTTACCTACAGGAACGTTATAAATTGTTACAGGGGAGCCTGAAATATTTATAGGGTTAAAGGACTCGAGTATCTGCCCTGTTTTTAAATTTGTAAGTGTTATTTTACCTGCTGTTTTTTTATCTTCATATTTTATTATAAAAGTTTCCAATTTACTGCTGATTTTGTCTCTGAAATCAGCTGCTTTGTCCCTGTTTGTAAATTTTTTGTCCAAACAGACACGGAATATTCTATTGCCGGAATCAGAGTTATCAGAAAATGCTGTTCTTTTTGATACAGGAAGAATAAAAGTTGGTATACCCTCTTTTTTAAGTCGGATGGACATCTCTTCTGCATTATCATAAGTAGTCATGGATCCTGCAACAAGCAAATAGAAAAACAGAGAAGGTGATGAAACAGATACTTCTGCCCGCCATTGGCTTCCTTTAATTCCCCTGGCAATAAAAGCGCCGTCATAGCTGGTGATTTCAGCATAATCTTTTATTTTAAATATTACGGGATTTTTTGTCTGAACAAGGCCTATTTTGATATATGGTTCTTTTCTTTTTACATAAACAGGTACAGGTTTTTCCACTTTTACGGGTTCTACTGAACACCCTGCTAAGGCGATGATTATAATGAGGATAAATAAAGATATGATTCTTTTCATGGACAATTCCCGATTAATGCCTATGTCTGCATCCGTTAACTGATTTTTAAAAATTAACGGGTGAATAAAAATATACTTTCAGAAGGTGAGAAATGCAAGGTTAAACTATTGAATACATCCTATGGGTTCCAGGAGAGTATAAAGATAGAAGAAAATTTGCAAATATCAAATATAAAGTCATCACTATTGAGAACACAGGAATCAAAACTTTTTAGATTTCCAAATCCGGAAGCTGTAATACTGACTTCCGGATTTGGGAAAAAAATATTTTCCGTACTTTACAAAGAGAACCACTTGTTGATTTTCAGCATAACAACATTAGTCGGATAAACATTAAAAAGATCTCTCATGTCAGAAGAGTAGTTGAATGTACCGGTCTCTTCAAAACCTGTCCTTTCCTGTGACCATACAAAATAGATTGTAGAGCCTGGAGAATACTGCCATCTGATTACAAGGTTTGACCTGAACTGCCGGAAGTTAAAGTCAGGATTGGAGATTGTGTAGTCTGTTTCTGTATCATTGTTTTCATCAACATAGTATTCTCCGTTTTCCTGTGAATATGTAATTTCATCTTCTGTAAAAGTATGGAATCTGTCGGAATAATTCTCAGCTCTCGGAGATGTAATCCTTTTAATTTTTGAATATGACCCTGCGGAAACAAAGGGCTGTCCGTAGAATTGTATTGAAAGGTTTGGTGTAAGGCAAAGGTCAAACCTGAGGACCAGCCCAAGAGTTTTCTGGTTAATCAAACCCAGAATATATTTTTTCTCACTGCCTTTTTCAATAGTATCAATATACTGGAGATTGTCTCTGTTTACACTGTAAAAGGGGCTTGCGGAGATGGAGAAGAGATCGCTGGTACGCAGCCTTATTCCCGCACGAATGCTTCGATTGAAAGAAATTTTGTCGTCACTTCTGTTTGCAGAGAATGAAAGATCTGCCCGTATTTTTTTTCTGCGATCTGTATTAACAGATGTCCACAAGTTCCATGACCCCGGTTCCAGCACTGAAGGCCCGCCCCTCAGCATTGATGAGGAGAGTCCCTGTCTGCTTCTGTTTATGCCGGAATGAAGTCCCCACTGGTTTTTAAACCGGACATGGTAATTAATATTACCGCCCATTGCAGTGTGTTCTCTGCCAAAATTCCATGCATTCCACTGATTGAAATTGATCCTTATAGAATTGAAAATTGAAAACGGTTGCCAGATATGATACTGAACCCATGAAAACTGAATAAATGAGTCTGCTGATCTCATATAACCCAGATCATTAAGTTCCAATCCGGGAGATCTCCACGTGCCACCTGTCATAAAATTGATATGGCTGTTTCCGACTTTCCCGAATACAAGTGTGCCGCCGAAACCGTTAAGGTTAGTTCTGGAAGAGTCGAGATTTACATAGTCTGCATCAGGCCTCTGGAAATATCTAACAGGAGATGTCTGAGCATCCAGGATTGCATCAGTGCTTCCTGATATGTGGCTGAATATTGAGATGAACTGTAAAATATACGATCTGTTGTGCCAGGAGTGGTTAATGTCAATCCCTCCTGTTGTAGCTTTTCTGTTTAAAAATTCCAGATGTGAATCAGTAATGTTTCTGTAAGTATTGGTAATCATACCGCCGATTGTTGTGGCTCCTTTATTAAAATCTTTTTTTACCCGGCTGACAAAGTAGTTTGTCAGAGGTTCTACTGCGATGTTTCTTCTGTCTCCGAGATTGTCAATTTCACCGAATTCCTTTGACGTAACAGCATCCATAATCCCAATAGAAAGTCCGGACTTTGTTTTACCTGTCAATTTTGCAGCGCCGATAATTGATGAACTCTGCGGCATGCGGAGATATTCATTATCATTAAGATCAGGATCATAGCTGCATGATTTGCCAATGCGTCTTGAATAGAACAGGTTTGCATTGGACATATCTCCGTCGCCAATCATTAATTTGTATGAAAGAATGTTATTTCCCTCAACAAAGAAGGGGCGTTTCTCCTTATAAAAGGTTTCGTATGCTGTAAGATTAACTACAGATGGATCTGCTTCAACCTGGCCGAAGTCAGGATTTATAGTAAAATCCAGTGTTAAATCACTTGTAACACCAATCTTGCCGTCAAGGCCAAAATCAATATTTGCGCTTCTTCCTGTTCTAAACGGGTTGCCTGGTTCCCGCTTTTCCGCTTCTCCTTTTGCCAGTGAATAGGGAAGAATTTCAAATCTTTGCTTAGGTTTTATATTGTTTATTCCGTGGAGTTCTCCGATCATATGAATCAATCCAGGTGCATCCTTTGGTATTGGCTGCCAAAAATCCATCTCACTTTTTCTGAAAATTTGCCTTGCAATTTCTAAACCCCAGATTTGATTTTGCTTTTTGCCGAACCGTAGCTGACTCAGAGGGATTCCAAATTCAGCTGTCCAGCCCTGATCATCAATTTTTGTTTTAACGTTCCATACCAGATCAAGAGATTCATCCTGAGATTGCCCGTCATTTGAAAACACCATATCTGCCTGTACTCCTGCTGCATTCACTGTAAAGCCGAATGCTGTTCTGTGGTCAAAATAACTGTCAAAAACCACAGAAACATTGTCCCCGTCAGGATTATCTCTTCTTGCAAGTCTTTTGTCAATTTTGTCCGGCTCTGTGTCAAAGGCTCTGATTGCAACGTAGATGTTTTTATCATCATATAAAATTTTAAAAGCAGTTTTTTGTGAAGGGGCTGCTCCGTTTGCAGGTTCAAACTGGGTGAAATCACTCTGCCATTCAACAAGATTCCATACATTATCAGTCAGATTCCCGTCAATTTTCGGAGGAGACGGTAGAGCCCTTTTTGTGTTGTATATTCGGACTTGTTTTTGTTCTTCGGAAAATAGGGATGTTGATAGGGAAAGTGTGCTGAGGATTAGTACTGCTAAAATGGTTTTTTTCATTTTTTCTCCATATTCTGTTTTTAAATTTTATTTATAATCTATTTTATAACCAGTTTAATTAATTGCCCTGTCAGCATTTCTCCATATGAATATACGAACGCAATTAAAAAAAGTTACTTGTGTATATTTTAAAAATATCGGTTATCCAAAACTTTTTTTAAAAGAGGAGGCTTTTCTGATTGTAGAATGCATTGCAACCTGGAAAAAAATAGGAAATATAAAATAATGATTTTGTTTTAATGGATTAAAAGTTATATTATAAATTGTAAGTATTGGAATACAGTTTGTTATTTTTGAAACCAAAAAAAAATATTTGCGTATGATTAAGTACTGCTTGTCAAATCTATCTAAATTGCCGGAGAATTAATAGTGTCAATAATACTTGACGATTTTACAATTAATTACGGTTCGTTCTGTGCAGTAGACCATCTGACATTTAAGCTGCCTGAGGGAACAACAGGTTTGCTTGGTCCGAACGGCGCAGGAAAGTCAAGTCTTATAAAGGGGTTATTGGGCCTTATTGAAAGCACAGAAGGCAGCGCCAGAATAATGGGTAATGATATAAAGGCAAGGAAAAAATATATAAGGCAATTAATTGGATACATGCCTGAGGATAATTGCCTTGTGCCCGGATTAACAGGTGTCGGAATGGTTCAGTATGCAGGAGAACTTTGCGGCATGTCAAGGCAGAACGCAATACAGAGGGCTCATGAAATTTTGTATCTTGTCGGCCTGGAGGAAGCCAGATACAGAAAGGTTGAGTCTTTTTCTGCAGGTATGCGGCAGAGAATAAAGCTTGCGCAGGCTCTTGTACACGATCCGAAGTTTTTATTCCTTGATGAACCAACAAGTGGTATGGATCCCAAAGGCAGACAGGAGATGCTTGATCTTATAGTCGAGATAGCTGATAAAGGGCGGATGAGTGTTTTGGTTGCTACTCATATCCTGACAGATGTTGAAAGAACCTGTGAAAGAGTTGTTATTATGCACCGTGGAAAAATTGTTGAGAATTCCGGTGTTGATGAAGTAAGGAAAAGCTATGCCAATACTTACAGTGTGCGTGTGACGTCCAATACTGACAAATTTCTTGAGTGTTTAAAAAGGAATAAATGCAAGATTACTGATTCAGGCAAAGGTATTTATGATGTGACACTTGCTGAAAAAACTGATACTAATGTGATTTTACGTGCTGCAAAAGAGACTGATGCGGAATTACGGAAACTTGTACCAAGTGTGCGGAGCCTTGAG
This sequence comes from bacterium, assembly GCA_021158245.1. Taxonomy (NCBI): domain Bacteria; species bacterium. The sequence goes on from JAGGVB010000176.1 coordinate 66,602, forward strand.
GATGTGTTTATAAAAAGAATTTTGGAGGGTACAAGTGCCGATATTTAAAGAATCTTATCATACATGGGAGGGGTATCTTGAAGAGAAGCCGCGTACATGGCTGGTTATTGCAAAAACCGGAATAAAGCTTGCATGGACAAAGGGGCTTATAATAATTTTGATACTTGGCAGTATCCCTCTTATTGTCGGAGCGGTAAAACTTTTTCTGTTCTCAAAGGTACAGGATGTCGGGATTATGACCCCTTCGGTTAAAAAGATAGTGCAGGATGTACAATTCTTTTCGAATTTTCTAAAAGGGCAGATGTTTTATTTAATTCTGGTTTCAATATTTACAGGTGCAGGATTAATTGCAAAAGATAAAAAGCACAAGAGTTTCGGATTCTATTTTTCAAAACCTGTATCTTTTTGGGACTACATTGCCGGTAAATTCGGAGTTACAGGGAGTTATGCTTTCCTGATTACCGGTTTGCCTGCATTAATCCTCTTTGTTATTAAAGCGCTGATAAGCAAGGATTCAACATTTATTAGCAATTATTACTACCTGATATTTTCCATACTCGGTGCTTCGATCTTGTCGATTTTTGTGATGTCAAGTATAGTCCTTGCTTTTTCCGCTATCTCGGGAAGTGTAAGAACAGCAGCGATATATTTTTTTACTTTTTTAATACTTCCGGACATAATCAGAAAAATATTTTCAAGTGTTTCTTTTGTGGGCCTTTTTTCCGTTACTGCTCTTTTAAAACAGGCCAATGCATATATTTTTAATGTTCAGGTTCCGTATGAATTTTCCTGTTTTTCCATGACAGCAGCGTTATTCCTTATTATAATGCTGTCTCTGTGCATTTTAAAATTAAAAGTTCGTACAACAGAGGTGGTTACGTGAAAATTGAGACATTCAAACTGTCCAAATGGTACGGGCAGGTTATAGGCGTAAATAATCTTACCTGTTCTATTGAACCTGGTGTTACCGGCCTTCTGGGGCCTAATGGCGCAGGAAAGACAACGCTGATAAAATTGCTAACAGGACAGTTACGGCCGAGTCAGGGCAGTGTCAGGATTAACGGTGAAGAAGTGTGGAATAATCACAATCTGTTCAAATATATCGGATATGCACCTGAAAATGATGCATTCTGGCGATTTATGACAGGCGAACAGTTTGTATATTCTCTTACAAGAATGTATGGATTCAATCATAAAGATGCTCAGTCACTGACTTTGAAAGCGCTTGATGCAGTTGATATGAATGAGGGGAAGAGTAAAAAGATTGCCGGTTACAGCAAAGGAATGCGACAGAGAATCAAAATTGCACAAGCCTTGAGTTCTGATCCTGATATACTGATTTTTGACGAACCGCTTAACGGTATGGACCCAATCGGCAGGCGTAAGACAATTGAAATTATTCGCAGAATAGGGCAGATGGGCAAGATTGTTATTGTTTCAAGCCATATTCTTCATGAAATTGAAGAGATGACAGATACAATAATTTTACTCTCTCACGGGAGAGTACTTGCTCAGGGGAACATTTATGAAATAAGAGAGTTAATAGACACACATCCCCTGAATGTTGTTATCAAGTGCAGCAATGTTGATATATTGACATCAAAATTGATGGAGTTTAAAGATGTCAGAAGTGTGCAGTTTGACAGGGAGCAGAATCAACTTATGGTGGAGACATTAAAACCTGATGAATTTCATAAACGTATTCCCCAAATAGCCCTGGCAAATGATATAACAATTTATTCCCTTTATTCCCCTGACGAAAATCTGGAAGCTGTATTTTCATATCTAGTGAGGTAAAATTATGGGATTTCTAATAAATTTTTTTTTAATAAACTCGATTCACAATAAAAGATTTGTCGGAATTACAATACTTGGTATTGTTCCGGTATTTTTCACACTATTATTTATAGTTTTACACCCCGGGTTATCCGGAGGAAATGTATCTTATGCCGGTTTATATCCCAAAATAAGCCTTCTTTTATATCTTCACTTCCTTTTGCCCCTTATTGCACTTTTTCTCGGCTCTGCAGTTATCGGCGATGAGAAGGATGACCAGACCTTGTCATATTTTTTAACCCGGCCGATTGCCCGCTGTAAAGTAGTTCTTATGAAGATATTCGCTGCGTGGGTAATGCTTTCAACTGTAATCATTATTTCTCTATTCCTCACTTATTCAATTTTAACATTATCAGAGGGTTTTACAGAGTGGAGTTCGTCACTAATGCTGTTTTTTAAATCAGCAGTGATTTTAATATTCGGAGCAGCTGTTTACCTTCCATTTTTTACATTGATCGGAGGGTTGATAAAAAGGCCGGTTGTAGCAGGTCTGTTTTTTGTCTTCGGCTGGGAGGCGAGTGTAGCATTTATTCCCGGTAAATTAAGATATTTTACTATTGTACACTATCTTCACAGAGTGTATCCATCACTGAACCAGAGCAGCAGTACAGTTTCTTTAAAAACGAATATTTTGAATTTTATAATGCCTGTAAAGAATATATCGCCATTAACAGCAATAATTGTTCTTTTTGCAATTATTATTTTGTGTACATTTATTTCATCACATTTACTTTCAATTAAAGAGTACAAATTAGACCAGGTGTAGTTTAAGAATACAGAAAAAATACAATTTTTAATAAAAAAAACTTGATTTTATGAAAACATTTCATAAGTTATATTATAAGTATATCTTTGGAATAACTACTTATTTATTGCTATGGCAAAATGAGGTGGGTAAACAGTAGTCTTTTATGCTATATTTTCGGTATTACAAGATATTTCTATTTATTATGCTCTTGCAATTTCCTATTATTTCATTCGGAAACAATGTAGAAAGGTAAAAATAACTATACTAAATTAAGGAGAAAAACAGAGGATAACCAGTACTGTTTTTGCAGTTGAAGCAGTTCATAACATTGAAAATACGAGGAGGAAGTTATGGTGAAGAAAGATAATGTATCGAAGTTTTTTATTGTGGCAGTAACAATGTTATTTGTTATCGCTGCTGTTGGGCTGTTTGCAGGAACAAAGAGCGGCAAAACCAAAGCAAATACAGCTGAATGGAAGACAGTTTTGGAAGACAGTTTTGAAAGTTCGGATTTCCCTGATCCATGGACTCGCGGTGGCACGAATTACACATGGGGAATGAATGACGCACAAGCGAGTGATGGTACATACAGCATCTGGTGTGCTGATAAAGCGCTTGGAGGTAATCCCCGCCGTAATCCTGTCCCTGGAAGCGGATATGCCGATAATATGGATGCCTCAATTGGTTATGGTCCAATTGATTTGAGAAACTGTACAGATGCATTTATGTCGTTCGACATATGGAGAAAACTTTCTGATGAGGATAAGGTTGAAATTATTGCTACCAATAATGTAATAAAAGCAACTGTCATTTATCAGGGCGGACAGGGCGGATGGTTATCTGAAAAAATATCATTCGGCAACTGGAATGGTATAAATTTTCTGGGCCAAAAAAATGTTTTCGTAAAAATTCGTTTCTATTCAAATGGAGCAGGGCATAATATCGGTGCATTTATTGATAATGTTGTTATTAAAAAATATTTTACAGGTTATCCCGACATTGCTGTTAAGACTTTAACTGTAGATCCTACTGTCGTGGCTAATGGTGAGCAGGTAATGCTGACTGGTGAAGTTACAAACCTGAGTGAGAATAGATCTCAAAGCAATATCATCAATTTTTACGTATCGGAAGATCAGACAATAGATCCTTCAAATGACCCGCGTATTGGCAGCTTGCCGGTTCCTGAATTGGATAAAGATGAAGTTTTTGCTTTTTCTGAGGCTTTTTTTATTCCTGTAACATTGCCGACTGCAACTTATTATGTAGGTGGAATGCTTGATCCTGACAGTATTATGAATGAGGATGATAAATCCAATAATACATTTGTGTGTGCTTCCCAAGTTGTTGTAAGTGCACCAAAAGGCTGGGAAACAATTCTTTATGATGATTTCGAACAACCTTATCCGGAAACTTATGGCTGGAAAAGATATGCTGATAGTGGAAATTATACATGGAGTAGAGAGGAATTCAATTCGTCTGTTTTTGAAGGGCAATATAGCCTTTGGTGTGCTGGTAATTCTTTCAATGGAGCAAAAAGCTTGCATCCTTCTGATGGATATTCAAATGATATGGATACTTATTCTACATATGGACAATTTGACCTTACAGATGCTCTTGCAGCAGATATAAGCCTTTATGGATGGTATGAAATGCTGGGTAATGATAAATTTGAAATTTTGATTAATGCCGGAGCAGGCTTTGAAGGCTATAAATATAATGGGAGCAGCAATGGCTGGAATTATGCACAACTGGATCTTTCAGACTGGCCAGTTTATGGGAATCTTCTCGGATATAATTATGTAACATTTGCAATACGTTTCCGTAGTGATGGATCAGGAAATGCAGAGGGTGTTTATGTTGATAATGTTGTTATCAGAAAGCAGACCAGCACAGCAGTAGATGATAACCTGAAGAGTGTTCCTCAAACATTCGCATTACGCCAGAATTATCCGAATCCATTTAACCCGGAAACTGTAATAGGGTATGCTTTGCCAAGAGATTCTGAAGTCAAGATAACGGTTTTCAATATCTTCGGCCAAAAGGTAAGAACCCTTGTTAATCAGAAAGTAAAAGCAGGAAGCCACAAAGTTACATGGAATGGGACTGATAATTATGGTTTAAAGGTTTCAAGCGGTGTATACTTCTATAAAATTTCAGCAGGTGATTTCAGTGCAATGAAAAAGATGATTCTAGTTCAGTAATTACCTGAAGTTGAGATAATCATTAAAGCTGCCGGATCTGTTTAAGTTCCGGCAGTTTTTTATACTCGGATGAAGAATTAAAAGATAAAAAGATGTTGACTTTTTATTCAATTTTATTATACTTACAAAGGATAGCAGGACAGTGACAAGGAGTTTGGTTATGAATAAGTTTAAAATATTTTTTACAGCTTCTGTTTTCATAATAGTTCTCCCGTTTGCTGCATTAAAAGCACAGACAGCATCCAAATCCAGTCTTTTTAATACTTCTTCCATTGTAAGTAAGCCGACAGGCTTTCTGGACAAACTTCTTTCTTCTTCAAAATTTCATATGTCCCATAGTTATTCAATGGAATTTTTTTCAATGGGCTCACAAAGTGCAGGCCTGGGCCTGTACACAAATAAAATATCTCTGCAGCTTGCAGCACCCTTATCTGCACAAGTTAAGATCGGATATGCTCATCCGATTTCCGGTTTGGGTATGAATTCTTTTGCACCCGGAGGAAACCTTTTTCTGCAGCAGGCAACAATAAAATACCAGCCGATAGAAAATATGCAGATCAGGGTTGATTACAGATCGTATCCGGCAGGATATTTTATGCCTTTTTATGGTATGAGGTAGAAGTGCTGCTGCATGCCCGAAATCTTTATTATAATCAGTTTGTAATAGCTGGGGCCGAGAAAATAATTCTCGGTTTTTTTATAACAAATTTAACAGGAGTGCTTGATGACGAGGCATAGAACAAGGCGTGTCCGTCCCATAAAAAGACAGTCGAGCCCGGCTGCACATAAAAAAAGAACTGTCAGGCGGACTTCCTTTAATATAAAAGGCAGATTAACACAGTTTCTGATTGCACTTGTTCTTGTTATTGATATTGTACTTGTAGTATTTGCAGTAAAGCAGTGCTCAAAACCTCCTCTTGAGGTGCAGGAGATTAATACACCTGCCCCTGAAACAGTGAGGATACAGATAGAAGTGCTTAACGGATGTGGTGTCCCTGGAATAGCGGCAAAGTATACGGATTTTTTAAGAGATAATGGTATTGATGTTGTAAAGACAGATAATTACGAATCTTTTAATGTACTTAAAACAGTTGTTATTGACAGGCGCGGAAACTGGAAGAAATGTAAAAAGATAGCACACGCAATGGGCCTTTCCGAAGATAGAATACTCCAGGAAATTAATGATGCCTATTTGTTAGATGCAAGTTTGATTATTGGCAAGGACTTCAGACAATTATCAAGTTGGAACCAAGTGGAGAAATATATTGAACAAAGATGATGCCCATGAAAAAGCAAGAGCGATTGCCCACATTGCTCTATCAAAGAAAGCAGAAGATATACATATCCTTGATGTGAGGAAATTTACAAGTGTTACGGATTTTTTTGTTATCTGCCATGGAGATGTAGATCTGCAGGTTAAATCCATTCAGGAATCTATTGACAGAGGTATGAGAGATTTCGGAGTAAAGGTATGGCACAAGGAAGGGTCGCAGTACAACAGATGGGTTGTCCTGGATTATGTTGATGTTGTTGTACATGTTTTCCTGAAAGAGATGAGAGATTTTTACAATCTGGAACGGTTATGGGGAGACGCTGAAACTGAGATGATTGAAGATGAGAAAAAATGAGCATAGATAAATTAATTGCAGAAAAAATTACAGAAGCTGCAGTAAAATCCGGTTTTCAGGTAAATGAAAAAACAGCAGGAGATCTTTCTGTTCCAAAACAGAAAGGCCATGGAGATTTGTCGTCTAATATTGCGCTTGTTCTTGCTGCAAAGGAAAAGAAAAAACCTCGCGAGATTGCACAGTCAATATTAAATAATCTTGATGCTGATTCAGATATTATTTCAAAAGTTGAGATTGCCGGCCCGGGTTTTATTAATATCTTTATAAATGATTTTTTTATTGTTAATCAGCTGTCCGACATACTCAATTCGGGACAGAAATTCGGGTTCTCTGATAAAGCAAAAGGGAAAAAAGCGCAAGTAGAGTTTGTCAGCGCAAACCCAACAGGGCCTCTCTCAATCGGGCACGGCCGACAGGCTGTTATCGGAGATGTTGCAGCAAATCTGCTGGAGTCACAGGGATGGGATGTTACAAGGGAATACTATTTTAACAATGCCGGCCGGCAGATGCGAAAATTGGGAGAATCGGTTTTTATCAGGTACCTTAACCTTATCGGAAAAGATGCCGAATTGGGCGATGATCATTACCAGGGCAAGTACATTACAGATATTGCACGCAAGGCTTTGCAGGAGAAGGGGGATTCTCTTGCTGACGGGCAGAATATAGAATATTTTCAGCAGTTTGCAGAAAGTGTTATTTTTGAAGATATTAAAATTACATGTAAAAGACTCGGGATAAAGTTTGATGTTTTTTTTAATGAAAAATCTCTTTATGAAAACGGAGATATTGATAAGGTGCTCTCTGTCCTGAGGGAAAAGGGCCTTGTATACGACAAAGACGGAGCTGCGTGGTTAAAGACAACTGAATGGGGGCAGGATCAGGACAGAGTACTTGTTAAATCGACAGGAGAGCCTACTTACAGGCTTCCCGATATTGCGTATCACAAGAATAAACTTGAAAGAGGATTTGACAAAATTGTCGATATATTCGGATCTGACCATATAGCAACTTATCCTGATGTTCTCGCTGCTGTAAAGGCTCTCGGTTATGATACTTCACAAATAACAGTACTGATCCACCAGTTTGTTACATTGACTGAAAACGGTAAAACCATAAAGATGTCAACGCGAAAGGCTAATTTTGTAACACTTGATGAACTCATGGATGAGGTCGGTGTGGACGTAACACGTTATTTCTTTATCAACCGGTCAATGTCAAGCCATCTGAATTTTGATTTAAACCTTGCTAAAACCCAGTCAGATGAAAATCCGGTCTTTTATGTCCAGTATGCCCATGCACGAATTTGCAGCGTTATTAATCATGCGAGAGAAAAGGGGTTTAATCCGGATGAAAGAGGAGATTTATCCCTATTGAGGTCTGCAGAGGAAATTAATCTTGCAAAGGCGCTTTTAAGTTTCCCTGAAATTGTTGAGAACACAGCGGAAAATTTTGAGCTGCAGAGACTGACTAATTTCATGGAATCTGTGGCTACTCTGTATCATAAATTTCAGCATGCAGGCAAGGTTGATGATTCCTTACGTGTTGTAAGTGCAGACAGAAAAATGACACAGGCGAGGCTTTCTCTCTGCAATGCGGCACGTACAGTGCTTGCTAATGGATGCAGATTACTGGGCGTTTCAGCACCGGAAAGAATGTAAAGCGGGATTTATAAATATATTAGGGAGGATAACATTGAAAGTAGCTGTAACCGGATCTATTGCGTATGATTATCTTATGTCTTTTCCGGGAAATTTTTCCGAACATTTCATTCCTGAAAAGCTTGATTCAATAAGCGTAAGCTTTCTTGTGGATTCTTTAAAAAAACGCAGAGGGGGAACTGCTGCAAATATAGCGTACAGTCTTGCGCTTCTCGGAGAATCACCCCTTCTCGTGGGTGTTGCAGGTTTGGATTTCCCGGATTACGGAGCTGCATTAAAGGATGCAGGTGTGGATCTTTCAGGTGTGAAAATAATTACAAGTGAGTATACACCCTCATTTTTTGCAAGTACTGATAACAATGGTAATCAAATTGCTTTTTTTGCCCAGGGCGCTATGAGAGCAGCATCCGAAGTCTCACTTAAGGAAATGAACCTTGAGCCCGGTACAATTGTCATCATATCTCCGAATGATCCCAAAGCTATGCAGATGTATGTGGAGGAGTGTAAAGAACTTGGCTTGAAATATATTTATGATCCGGGACAACAGATTGTAAGGCTTGAGAAAGATGCACTTATCAATGGTGCAGACGGAGCAAACATTTTGATTTTGAATGATTACGAACTCAGCATGTTTTTGAAAAAGACAGGCCTTGATAAAAATGAGCTTTCAGGCCTTGCAGAGACTTTGATAGTTACTCTCGGCGGAAAAGGCTCTGAGATTATTGCAAAAGGTGAGACAATTAAAATCCCGACTGCTCCTTTAACCAATATCGCAGACCCCACAGGTGTCGGAGATGCTTTCAGGGCAGGATTACTTACAGGATTGTTGTCACATTTTTCATGGGAGACAGCAGGCCGCATGGGGAGCCTTGCTGCTGTCTATGTTCTTGAACAGGACGGCCCCCAGAATCATTCATATACAAAGGATGAATTTTTTAAAAGATTCCTTTATGCATTCCCGGATTTTCAGGAAGTAAAGGAGATCCTCTGAGAAATGAATATTGTTACTGAAAGTATAGAAGTTTCCACTCAGGGATTCACTGATATTATTGACATTACGGGCCAGGTGTCAGATGTTTTGGAAAAAACGGGATTCTCCGAAGGACAAGTAACTATTTTTATTTCAGGCTCCACTGCAGCAGTAACAACAATTGAGTATGAGCCCGGATTGATTAAGGATCTGCCAGAGGCATTCGAAATATTTGCACCGCAGAACAAACAGTATCACCATGACGATACATGGCATGACGGTAATGGCTTTGCACACGTAAGGGCTGCTTTTACAGGAGCCTCGCTTACTGTTCCTTTCACAAAAGCAAGGATGCTTCTTGGTACATGGCAGCAGATTGTTGTAATTGATTTTGACAACAGGCCGAGGCACAGGAATATTGTAGTTCAGATTATGGGAGAGTAAGATTGCCTGTTAAGACGATAGAGTTTGTTGAAAATAGAGTCAGAATAGTAGATCAAACCCTTTTACCCGCAGAATTCAGTTATATCACAATATCAAATGTTGATGATATGGCAGATGCTATCCGCAAGTTGAAGATAAGAGGTGC
>JAGGVB010000177.1 GCA_021158245.1 bacterium
AATTCAATATCAACTCCATCGTTTCGAAATGTCCACCCTTTGTTCCAACTACTGCTCCCAGGACCATTGGTATTTTGGTAGTCTGAATCATTGTATGAAACTCCGAAGGAACCAAAGTCATACTGCTCTGCCGGAATGACACCAGGAATCTTAAACGAAGAAAAAGGTTTAGAATGAACGCCAAAATCATTATTGAACAGTGCCTCTAATACACCTGCATGAAATTCACAATTTTCCAGTTTTAGATTTTCTGCCAACGCAGAAAACCCTGCAACTGCCTTTTCCTTTGAAGGACGAGAAGACATACCGTTCCAGTAATCAAGTATCCTTTGGTACTCTGAAGGTATCACAGCCGAATAAGGGCTTGTAATTGTTGCGACTTTTTTATGAGTCCACCAGCACCAGCTGATGTTATTCTTTTCCATCAGCTGAACACAATCATGAAACCATGTATTGGAATTTTCTCCTGACTCACCAAGCCAAAGAGGTACGCTGTACTGATTTCTTAACGATAAATATGATTGAATTGAACTTGTAGTATTTTCATTCCAATATTTATGAAAACTGTAAACCATGTTCCCATCAAAAGGCGGAGTCAAAGATGTAAAATCTGTGGCATACCAATTACCCTCAATAAAAACAATATGATTTGCATCCACCTTTCGGATTTCCTGAACAACCGACATGTAGAATTTCCTTAAATCTGTTGCAGGAATACCGGCGGGCAAAACAGGTTCATTTATTATATCATATCCGCCAATCCAAATTTCGTTCTTATACCTTTCTGCGATCTTTTTCCAGATTTCAATAGTTCGAATTTGATTTGTCTCATCTGTCCAAAGCCTCGCTTCTTCTCCATCTGAATCACTTATATTATCCTTGTTCTGTCCGCCTGGAGCACAATGCATGTCAAGAATAAGGTATATTTGATACTGTGTACACCAATGTAGAAGACTGTCAATAATTGCAAATCCTTGTTCCAGATACACTCCTGGCTGATCCGCTGGTGACAATAACCTGTAATTAAAAGGAATGCGTATTGAATTAAATCCCCATAACGCTATTTTTTCAATATCTTTTTTATTTACATAATTTGCTCTGTAATGACTGTAAAATTCATCTGTTTCCTGCTCACCAATAAGCTCTTGGATTTTTTCTCTAATTGCTGAAGGCGATCCAAATCCTGGAATATGTAACTGATACCCTTCAGGTACCAACCACCCTCCCAGTCCAATTCCTCTGAGTAAAATCTCCTCTCCCTGTCCGGTTACAAGTTTTTTCCCCTCAGTATGCAGGTACTGGGTTATTCCCTTTGAGACAACACACAATATTAAAATCGCAACAATTATCACGTATGTTCTTTTCAAATCAACCTCATTATTTAATATAGAAAATTTCATCTAAGTAATTTATCAATAACAAGAATCAAGCCAGATTATGCATCCAAACTGTAACATCTTGTTATACAATATATTAAGGCATGTAAAGCAGGATAAGTAATTGGGTATTAATTATTAAGTTGATAACATCATTATCAAGATGACAATGCTAATAGTTAAAAAATTTAAAAACTATCTATGTTGTACAAGAAGGATACAAGATAACAGAAAACTATTTCAATCCCAGTTCTTTACACATACGATAATAATTAGGTGGAGCCAATCCAAGCATTCCGGCTGCTTCAGCATCTGATCTCGTTTTATTTCTTACATAAGTGAAGTATCGCTTCCTGAATTCTTTTTCTACTTCATGTAAAGGAAGAACCTGATCAGTCTCATGAATAAACGTATGGCCGGAGAACTCTTTTATTTGTGTAATCACAATTCCAAGAGCTGCAGCAACATCCTCAGCTTTTATTGTTTCATCCCCTGAGATCAACAATCTCTGTATAACATTTTGTAGTTCCCTAACATTTCCCGGCCATGTGTATTCATACAATAATCTGAAGGCCTTTGGATCAACCCGAACATTATATTTTTTAAAATTTTGACCGTACATTTTGATATAATAATCAACAAGCAGTTCTATATCTTTAACCCTTCCTCGTAATGGCGGAGCATTTATAGATATAACATTTAATCTGTAATACAAATCCTCCCTAAAACGTTTCTCCATTACTTCTTTCTTTAAGTTTTTATTGGTTGCAGCAATTACACGCACATCAACCTTGATTTTTTTCTGGCGGCCTATCTTATCAATTTCACCCTCTTGCAAAACTCTAAGCAGAGTTGATTGTACTGACAAAGGGATTTCAGTTATTTCATCCAGGAAGAGTGTTCCCTTATCAGCAATCTCAAAAAATCCCGGCTTATTTTTCCCCGCTCCAGTAAACGACCCTTTTTCAAAGCCAAAAAGTTCACTCTCAATAAGATGTTCAGGTAAACTGCCGCAGTTTACTGGCAAAAAAGTTTCGAATCCCCTCGGGCTTAGATAATGAATATTGCTGGCAATAAGTTCTTTGCCTGTACCTGATTCACCAGTGATCAGTACGTTGCTTTCATGAATTGCATACTTCTTAACCTGATCCCTCAGATGTTTTATTTCTTTTGATTCACCAATTATCTGCCGTTGGGAAAGTATTTCCTTTACTGATTGATCCAACCTTCGGTTTGTACTAAGTTTTTCCTTTTCAAGTTTCCTTTTTTCAAAAGCATTATAAATACTTAAAATAAAATCCGTGGGCTGATATATGAGATTTTCAATGTCTCCAGGGTATTTTGTACAATACCACATTGCTCCTGCATCTAATAAGCTATTGGCAAAGTCAAAATCTGTTACATTAATTGTCATTTTTGTAACAACAATAATCTGTAAGGTATTATCTATTTTTTTAATTTCACGAATTAGGGTTTCTCCTCTGAGGCCTCCAGCTATCTGAAAATCCATTATAATAACATCATAAGCATCTGGTTGGCGTTTTAGCAATTCAATTGCCCCTAACCCATCAGAAACCACATTAAGTATTTCAATCCTGTTCTTCAAAGGCTCTATTGTTTTCTCGATTCTTCTGACATCAAATTCTTCATCTTCTATAAGAAGTATTTTAATTATCTTTTCCTTACTCATGCTTATAATAACCTTTTAAATATTTTTTACAGTTATAGTGAATTTGGCCCCTCCATCCTCCTTATTCTCAGCTTTTATATCCCATCCACATCTTCCCTTTGCAAGTTCATATGCAATGTAACATCCATATCCATTTTCTTTCTGATCAAATTTTGTAGATATGTTTTCCTTAAAAATAATTTGTTCATTATTCTCATCTGTCTCTAAAAGAAAATCCTCAATTCCCTTTCCATTGTCTTCAATAATTATCAAAATGCTGTTTTTATTTTGTATAAAACGAGTTGAGATTCCGATATCGACTTTGTTTCTTTTACTGTGGTCAATACAATTCTGAATAAGCGGTTCCAAAATTTCCCAAACCACAAATTCATTTACATGAATAGAAGGCAGATTTTCATCAAAATCAAGTTTAAAATGGAATTGATCCGATTCAGTGGAAATACGCATGAATAAATTGTCCACTAAAAACTTCGTAACTTCATTCAAATTAGTTGAGAATATGGTGTTGCGAATTGTCTGTACTGGAGGATCATACCATTTCATATCATAAATAACACGAGAAATAAAATTTGCATATTTAATTATGCGATATTTAGTCTCATCAAATGTATCTTCAGAAAGCTGCCTCAGATCTTCTTTAATAAACCCCATTACTTTCTCCGCCTTGTGATGGGTATGGTAAATCCTTTTTGTAAAAAGCACTTCCTTCTTATATATGATATCTTCCCGTATTTTGTTTTCTCTTTCTTCAAATAACAATCGCTGAGTTTTATCTCTTTCACTTATAGTATATGAGCTTATGTAAAACATACCTAAAAAACCAAAAAGAATTAGTATAGTAAAAATCAGACTGGTTTGATTATAACTTGCCAAAATCTCATTTGTTATAAATCCAAATGAAGGCGCTGCTTTCATATAAAAAACACCTGAGTACTCCCCTCTAAGCACAAATGGAACAAAAATATGAAAAATCTGATTTCCTTCACTAATCGTAAATATTTGCTCAGTCTCTCTTATTACATCCCTTTTTTCTAAGTACATATTTACAGCTACTTTATGAATATCCGAATATTCCTGATTGTATTCATTCCTAAATAGAAACCTGAAAAGATGCTGGCCATCATCAATAGGAACAATCTTACCTTCACTCTCTAGTAATAAAACTGCTTCTTGTACATGAGGCTGCAACAACTGTTGGCTCAACACAATATTAAAAGCCTGTACTAATTTTCTTGCATCTTCGTCGTTTACCTTGGTTTCACTGGATATCTCAAGTATTAACTCAAGAGATGTCGCAGACATATTAGCCAGACTGTTAATAAAATCATGTTGATATCTTTTTCGCGTTTCAATTAAAAAATTTCTAAGTGATATTTTATGTATATAAGTTATCAGCATCTGTGAAAACACTAACACAATAAATATCACCATAAGATGTTTAAATTCAAAGTGGTATTCCTTAATGTGATCTAAGAATATCTTTTTCTTTTTCCCCATTAATCATGCCTATTTTCTGCTATTTTAAAACAGTTTGGTCTGAATTTATAGCCTGCTGCATTGAATTAATTACTTCTTTAACAGGTGTTTGATTTTGTATGGCTTTCTGCAAATAGTACGAAATAATATCTGAAATTCTAGTATAATTTTTTCTATAAGGCCTGTGAACGCCATTTTCCATCAATTTTAAATAATTATTTAATTCATTGTTTTCTGTCATAAACAACGTGTCTTTATAAACATCTTTATTAACAGGTATATATCCGCCAATTTTGAACAGTATTTTTTGATTTTCTTCCCTTAATGCAAAACGAATAAAACTCAAAGCTTCTTTCTTTTTTTCAGAATATTTTGATATCATAAAGTTCCAGCCGCCGTATACAAATTTAGGAGGGTATCCTGCCATATGTGGAAGAGGCGCCATTTTAATATTTTTCATTTTTTCTGCATTATCAAGAACCGTATTATATTGAGTTAAAAACCCGGGCCATCCTCTTATAAACACTGCATCATTTTTAAGTGCATATTGATATCCTTGATACTCATCAAATTTTATCACTTCGGGAGGCGACATTTTATATTTGTTAACTAAATCACTTAACAGTTGTATTGTTTTTTTAACTCCCGGAGAATTTAGATTAACAGAATCTTTTGTAATGACTTTGCTTTTTAATCCTGCAATTCCTTCATAAAAACTACATGTCAAACCTTCAAAATGATCCGCTGAAAATACATAAAAAGGGTAATTAAGCCCATTCTCCTTTAGTCTTTTATGTAGATCAATAAATTCCTGCCATGTAAGAGACCTTGATATTTTCTTCTCAATCTCTTCTGCTCCTGGCAGGCGATTTATAATATCGCTTCTGTAGTACATTACACTTATGTCTGTATAAAGAGGTATAGCATAAAAATGATTATCGTAATAACAGGAATTCAAAACAGATTTAACAAATTTACTTCGCTCATTAACAGGAAAATACTCATCCAAGGGCTGACACCATCTCGCAAACCTGGGAACCCATATTACATCTACTGTAAAAAGGTCTATTTGATTTGATTTGCTGCGCAGCGCTCTGGTAAGCAGTTCTTTTCTTTCATTAGTACTAAATTTTGAAAAAGGCAGGTTAATAGGAACTATCTCAATATTACCGCTATAGGCTTTATTGAATCTATCAATAATTTCCTTGTGTGCAGCCGAAACATTATCCACATAGTATACCTTCGTTACAGTTTCAACTTCAGGTAGCTTCTCATAAGAAGGCATAATAAAAAAAAACACTATAATCAATCCGGCAATGAAAAATGAAAGGATAAAAAATACTGATTGCCTGACGCTATCCTGTACCATATATAACTAACCTCCTGATATAAAACTTTGATTTCTTCTATATAAAAATAGTCCTGAAAGGTTTGAAAATCAAGTTTTTATTTTTCTTGTTGTGGTTGCATAGCTCCCAATGTAATAAGAAAGTGCTCATTAAAAAAATAAATTAATTAGGATACAATCTTCACCTATTTCCTGGGTAGCTGGCCCCACTGAAGCTTCTCTCTGAGGGTTGTAAAAAAATTACTTTCTTTAAAAGAAACAAGGGATATATAGTAGTCGGCTTTTTGGACCTTAACCTTTGTATCAACTGTAATTTTCACATTGCGCTGGCCGTCAATACTCAAAAACGGTTCGTATTCATCACGTCCGATTGTAATCTCAATTACGCTTTCCGGAGGGATTATTGTCGGCCTTACTGTAACAGCATGCGGGCATATTGGATTTAGAATAATAGACTCAAGTGAAGGCAGTACAATCGGCCCCCAGGCAGAAAGAGAATATGCTGTGGAACCTGTGGGAGTGGAAAGGATCAATCCGTCTGAAACATATGTATTAAAATAACTCCCGTCAACATATACTTCCATGCGCATCATTCTCGGGCTGCCTGCTCTGTTAAAAACAATATCATTAAAAGCAAAAAAAGAGCTTTCATTATCATCAATTGTAATTTTTGCCTCAAGAAGCATTCTCTTTTCAAGAGTGTAATTGCCGCTCACAATGCTGTTGAGTTTTTCAATCATATTATCAAGAGAGGCCTGTGTAAGAAACCCCAATCCTCCGAGGTTAATTCCCATAATAGGTGTGCCGCTTCTGCCTACATGATTAGCAGCACTCAGCATTGTACCGTCTCCGCCCATAGAAAGCAAAAGGTCACTTTTTTGTACTAAATTCTCCAGGCTGTCAAATACAATGATTTCTTCCTGTTCACCCAGAATATCTTTTAATGCATTGGGAATGGATAAAACTATTCTATTCTTTTTTATCCAGGGTAAAAGCACATCAAAAGTTTCTTTCAGCCCGGGTTTCTCAATATTTGCATAAACTCCGAATTGCACGTTATTACTCTTTTCAGGAAGATATAAAAGATATTATTCCGGAAATAAGACCTTCCATATCAAGCCTTATCTCCTGCATTAAACTTTTTACAGAGCCTTGAGTTACAAATTGATCCGGTATGCCGAATCTTCCAAGCTTAACATTTATTTTTTCTTCTGCAACAAATTCTGATACTGCACTGCCGAGCCCGCCGACAATTGTATTATCCTCCACTGTAATTACAGCCGGGGATTCGCTAATAATCTGCACAATTGTTTCCCTGTCAAGAGGCTTAACAAATCTTGCATTTACAACAGCTGCATCAACACCCTCTTTTTTAAGCAGCTCTGCTATATGCATGCACAAATACACCATATTCCCTATGCTGATAATTGCCAGATCTTTCCCTTTTTTCAATACTTCCGCCTTGCCGACAGGTATGAGTTTAAAAGGTTCATCAATCGCAACACCTTCTCCCTCTCCTCTCGGATATCTCATTGCTACAGGCCCCTTATCATAATTCACAGCAGTATATAGCATGTGTCTCAATTCATTTTCATCTTTCGGAGACATAATCACCATATTGGGAATCAGCCTTAGATATGAAAGATCAAAACTGCCGTGATGCGTAGGCCCGTCTTCTCCTACAAGCCCGCCCCTGTCAAGAGCAAAAACCACAGGGCTGCTTTGCAAAGCTGCATCGTGAATAACCTGATCGTATGCCCTTTGCAGAAAAGTGGAGTAAATAGCTACAACAGGTTTTAATCCGTTAAGAGCCATTGCAGATGCAAATGTTACTGCATGCTGTTCTGCAATACCCACATCAAAAAAACGATCAGGAAACCTGTTTTTCATATGAATCATACCTGTGCCATCAGCCATCGCAGCAGTAA
Organism: bacterium; assembly: GCA_021158245.1. Taxonomy (NCBI): domain Bacteria; species bacterium. The sequence continues at coordinate 7,819 of JAGGVB010000177.1, forward strand.
TACCGACTATTTTACTATTTTTTGCAGCCAGTTCTGTTAATGTTCTGCCAAATACTTCAGTGTATGTAATATTTTTTTTCTTTTTTGAAATGCCGGTTTGAGGATTAAAAGATCCAAGCCCGTGAAATTTTGTAGCATCCTGCTCTGCGAATTTATAGCCCTTTCCTTTAATTGTCTGAACATGCAGAAGTATTGGCCCGTGTAATTTTTTAATTTCTTTCAGAACCTTTATAAGCCTGGCAAGATCATGTCCGTCTACAGGGCCGAAGTAGCGGAACCCGAATCTCTCGAACAGAGAACCCGGAGTAATCATTGTTTTTATTCCATCCTGCAGCCTCTGAACGCTCTCCCGTACAAACTTTGATCCTCTCGGGATCTTTCCTGTAAGATTCCAGACATCCTCTTTAATTCTATTATATAATGGATTTGTAATTACTTTTGTGAAATAATCTGATAAGGCTCCTACATTACGTGATATGGACATCTTGTTGTCATTTAGAATTACAATAATATCTTTCTTCATCCCGCCTGCATTGTTCAATCCTTCAAAAGCAATACCGCTTGTCATTGCACCATCGCCTATTATGGCTGCTATCTTAAAATCTTCACCCTGCAGGTCCCGTGCTGCTGCCATTCCAAGAGCAGCAGATATTGATGTAGATGAATGCCCGACGCCAAAAGTATCATATTCACTTTCTGTTATTTTTGGAAACCCGCTTATGCCGCCGTATTGCCTGAGCGTATTAAATTTATCTTTTCTTCCTGTAATAATTTTATGAACATATGCCTGATGCCCGACATCCCATACGATTTTATCTTTGGGAGTATTAAAAACCCTGTGCAGAGCAAGGGTCAACTCTACAACACCAAGGCTTGGAGCAAGATGCCCGCCGGTTTCCGACACGCTTTTAATAATAAATTCTCTAAGCTCTTCAGCGAGCTGTTCCAGCTCTTTTACTGTAAATTTTTTTAGATCAGATGGAAATTTTATATTTGAGAGTAAACTTTTATCACTCTTTCCCATATCTTTGAATACTCCTTCTATTCAAAATCTTCAACACGAAAAGCATCGTTTTCTTTTATCAGTTTCTGAATTTTCACTTCCGCATTATTCAGTCTTTCAGTACAGAATTTTGTTAAATTCATCCCCTCTTCAAAAAGCTCGAGAGACTTTTCAAGAGAAGTTTCTCCGCTGTCAAGAACATCCACTATTGATTCAAGCCTGGCAAAAGCCTCTTCAAAAGTAAGATTATCCTGTTTTTTCATTATTCTTTTCCTCTATTACGGAAAAATCAACTGTGCTCACGCTACTGCCTCTGTAAAAACGGGTCTTTATCTTATCACCTGCTTTTATTTGATCTGCAGAAGTTACAACTTTGCTGCTTTTAAGCAGCGTTGTTATTGAATAGCCTCTCTGTAAAACCGCATCAGGATTAAGAGCAGCGAGATTCATTTCCAATCCTGCTGCAGCAGTTCTGTGCTTTTCTAATGATCTCAAACAGGAAGAGGTTAGTTTATCCCGGAGCAAATCAATATATTGAGCACTCTGCCTGAATCTATTTTCAATATTACGAAATGCAAATCCTGACGCTATGTAAGAAATTCTGTTCTTGTTATCTTCTATGTTATGACTGACAATATTTGATATGGCATCTCCATCTGCAAAAATGCGCAGGAGAAGTTCTTTTCTGTCAGGTACTACCATTTCCGCAGCAGCAGAAGGAGTAGGCGCTCTGACATCTGCTGCAAAATCACATATTGTAAAATCAACTTCATGTCCCACAGACGATACAACAGGCACTTGCGATCTGTACACCGCACGTGCAACTACCTCTTCATTAAAAGCCCATAAATCTTCAAGTGATCCCCCGCCGCGGCCCGCAATAATCACATCAATATTGCCAAATTCATTTAATTCGTCAATAGCCTGTGCAATTTCCTCTGCCGAACCAACGCCCTGTACTCTTACAGGACGCAAAATTATTTTAACGCAGGGGAAACGGCGGCTGATAACTGTTATAATATCATGAACAGCCGCTCCTGTAGGCGAGGTCACAATACCTACTGTTTTCGGAAAAGGAGGAAGTTCTTTTTTCACGGATTCATCAAACAGGCCCTCTTCAAAAAGCTTTTGCTTTAGCTCGAAAAAGGCCTGCTGCAGACCTCCTTCTCCTACAGGAATAACCTGAAAAACATCTAACTGATATTTACCATACTTTTCATAAACAGTTAATCTACCAAATATCTTTACATGAAGCCCGTCTCTCATTTGGAAAAGAAGATTTGTCCTCCTCCCTTTCCATAGAACACATGCAATACTGGAATCAGCATCTTTCAATGAAAAATAGGTATGCCCTGACGAATGAAGTTTAAAATTTGAAATTTCTCCTTCCACCCAGACACCCGGGAAAGATTCCTCAAGTAACACTCGTATATTTCCGGTTAATTCTGATACCGAAATAACAGTAACATCGTAACCGGTGTGGTCTTCCCGAAAGAATTCCACGAGAGAGACTCCTTAAAAGTTATTTTTTCTTATGACGGTTTTTACGCAGCCGTTTTTTCCGCTTATGAGTCGCAATTTTCTTACGTTTCCGTTTCTTACCGCTCGGCAAACGACACCCCTCCTTTCCTACTCATCAGTAAGCAATCTATCAAGATCTGAAAAAATATCTATCTGTTTCTTCGGTTCGATTTGTTCCGGATTAAATTTTCCGGTCTGAATCAAAGCATCTGCAACAGATTTTTTAATATGCTGAGAAGGTTTGAAATCAGGAACAACCCGATGAGGAATTATCATCATCTTGCCTGTTTTCGGATTCGGCACATGTTTTTCTTTTCTTTCTCTAAGGCAGAATGTACCAAAGCCCCTGAGTTCTACTCTTTCTCCTCTTCCCAATGCATATGCAACTGTTGCCATAAAACCATCTACTACTGCAGCAGTCTCCCCCTTTGTTAAGCCTGTACCTCCGGCTACAATATCAATAATGTCGTGTTTGGTCATAATAACTCCCTTACACACTGCTGCTCTAATTAAAGCGATATAAAAAGATCATTCCATTAAGGCCTCTTATTACTCCTTCGGCTTGTTGAAACATAAGGTCCATTAATGTAATGCTTCGTTTTCTCTCTCTTAATATTTGGGGTTTCCCGCTTATATGCCCCATCTTAGCTGCTAGGTTTACAGCATCTTCAAAGTCACCGAGAAGATCAATCAAGCCTAATTTTTTTGCCTGACGCCCTGTAAATACACGCCCGTCCGCTATCTTGAGAAGCTTCTTTTTCGGAATGTTCCGCTCTTTTGATACAACTGTTACGAACTGATCAAAAGCATCATCAATCCATGACTGAAGGTATGCTCTTTCCGCAGGTGTGATATTGCGGTAGGGAGTACCGGTATCTTTAAACTTTCCGCTTTTAACAGTTGTAAATGAAACACCTATCTTTTTAAGCAGTCCTGAAACATTCGGAATTTCCGCTATTACACCAATACTGCCTGTTGTTGTCCCCGGATTGGCCATGATTGTATCAGCACCGCATGCAGCATAATATCCTCCGGAAGCAGCAACACTGGACATGGACACTACAATTGGCGTTCCCGAATCTCGTGCACGTTTAACTGCATTATAGATCTCCTGAGAAGGCGCAATTGCACCTCCCGGGCTGTTTATTCGGAAAACAATTGCTTTTACTGCTCTGCTCTCTCCGTACCTCTTAAAGAGCTTCACCATTTTTGAAGAAGAATAGATTGTACCATTAAGTTCAATAACGGCAACATATTCACCTTTTGAAGGCACTTTTATAGAATCGCCCTGTTCTCTCTTTCCGGATACAAGAGCCAGCATTAAAATTAAAAAGACGGTTACAACCGCCACAATAATACCAACTGTCCAATCGCTAATTTTTCTTTTCATTTCTCCACCTGTCACATTTCTATAGAAAGTTTATTATAAGCAAATTTAGATAAAAAGTCAATACGAAAAGGCCTGTAACTCTATAATGCATATTTATCGTAATTAAGTACAATATTCAATAATAGCAAATATTTTTCCCTGAGACGCTTTTATTCTTCCATAAAACACGATTCTCATTTTGTCAATTAAGGTTTAAACGGCAATAACTGAATTTTACAGCAGGAAATCCATTATTTTTCATAAATATTAAATACTTTAATTATTCAGGATTAGCCGGGAAGACAAAAGTGGGCGATACTGGATTCGAACCAGTGACCTCTGGTATGTGAGACCAGCACTCTAACCACCTGAGCTAATCGCCCCTGTTCTTTATAAAATAATACAATGTAATTTTTAATGCAACGGAAAATTTACTCATCCTGATATTTAAAATAATTCACAACTCCCTTGATTTTAATCATTTTTTCTCATATTTTTTACTCGTGATATACTACTCTTTTATATAAGGAACCGGAATGAAAAAAGTTTTTGATAACACCTATACCAGAGTGGTGCTATTTCTGTTCTTCCTTTACCTGTTCTTTGTCAGCATTGAAATGATGAGCACTGCTTTTAAACTGTTCGGCCACGGATTTGCACAAAAACTAATGACTACCACAGCAAATCCTATAGTCGGGCTTTTAATCGGCCTGGCAACAACATCTCTTGTGCAGAGCTCATCAAGTGTAACATCAATTATTGTAGGGCTTGTAGCAGGCGGGACTCTGTCTATCAGGCACGCTGTTCCAATGGTGATGGGCGCAAATATTGGTACAACAGTTACCAATATGATTGTATCCATGGGCCATATAGGAAGAAAACAGGAATTTGAAAAAGCCATTGCCGGTGCAACTGTTCACGATTTCTTTAATGTTCTTGCTGTGATTGTTTTCCTGCCGCTTGAAGCTATGTTTCATATTATTGAAAAAACAGCCACTGCCCTTGAAGTTGCTTTTAAATCATCGGGTGGGCTTACCTTTATTAGCCCTCTGAAAGCAATTGTCGGGCCTGTTGAACACCTGTTAAGCAAATCTATTATCTCTCTTGTAAGTTCTCCCCCGTGGCTGCGGTCTGTTGTTCTTCTTGTGTTTGCACTTCTCATGCTGTTTCTTGCTCTTCATCAGATGGTAACACTTATGAAAAAACTGATGATAGGAAAAATTGAAAACCTTATTCATGCATATTTGTTCAAATCTCCTTTAAGAAGTCTGATGCTCGGACTTGCGCTTACATCAGTGATTCAGAGCAGTTCCGCAACAACTTCTCTGATTGTTCCTCTTGCAGGAGCAGGGATATTGACCGTAGAGGAAATATTCCCATATGTACTGGGAGCAAACATTGGTACAACCGTAACAACAATTCTGGCATCTCTTGTAACAAAAAGCCCTGCTGCAATAATTGTAGCTTTCAGCCATCTCACTTTTAATATCATGGGTACAATTTTGTTTTACCCCTTAAGGATCATCCCCATAACCCTGGCAAAAAATTATGCCAAATTTCTTGCAAAATACAGATACCTTGCACCGATACTTTTAATCGTGCTGTTTTTTATATTACCATTAACACTTATATTCCTTATTAACGGAGGATTTTAAAATGTTTAAGCAATTATTATCTCTCTTGTCAAAAGATGATCTCATAAGCCAGGCATTCGATGATGCACAGACAATGATGAATAAATCATATAAACTCTTTCAGGAATCTGTAAATTCCTTAAAATTTAACCAGCAGGCGGGTTTTGACATTTACGAACTTGACAGAGAAATTAACAGCCTTGAGAAAAAAATCAGAAGAAAGATACTTGAACACCTTTCAGTCAGTCCCAAGCAGGACATTATTGCCAGTTTGATTCTTACATCTATTGTGATCAGTATTGAACGTATAGGCGATTACTCCAAAAACATCTACGAAGTTGTAGGCCTTTACAAAGACGGGGAAAAAATTAATATTAATGAAAAACTCTCCTCCACTGAAGAAATAATATCAAAAATGTTCTGTGACGTGGGAGAAGCTTTTAAAAACGGGGATGCGGAAGCAGCCAGTGGAATAATCAGCAAACTTGACCCTCTAAGAAAAATTTTTGACACCTACATCTACGAAGAAGCATTACAGGAAAAAAACAAAAACACCAGGCAGATAATCACCAACGTTCTTTACTCACGGTATCTTAAACGCGTTGCAGCACATCTTGAAAACATTGCAACCAGCATTGTGAATCCTTTTGACAAGATCGGCTTTTACAAACGCGGTAGTATTGAAACCGAAGCTGATTGATGATTTTTACAGATATGCAAAGATCCGCAACCCATAAGGGATAAACTATGGACAAAATTAAAATTATTGTAAACCCGGTTGCAGGAAACGGCAACGCTGAAAAAGTCCTGCCGCAGGTTAAAAAAATGTTTTCAGATATGGAAATAAATTATGATATCTCTATTACTGAACGCCCTCTTCATGCATCTGAGCTCGCACAGGATGCAGCAGAAAAAGGCTACCATATTGTGGCAGCCATGGGAGGAGACGGAACTGTCAATGAGGTTTTAAACGGCCTAATGACAGCCAACCAGAACGGCCATAAAAACAGTGCGCTTGCTGTAATCGGCGCGGGCAGAGGCAATGATTTTGCATTTGGAGCTGGAATTCCCTCTTCTCTGGAAAATGACTGTGAGCTTTTAAAAAACGGAAACCGCCGTACTATAGATGTCGGCCGTGTTTTTGTTGACGGATCTGATCAGGGAAGGTATTTTGGAAACGGCATTGGTATTGGTTTTGATACTGTTGTAGGTTTTGAAGCTGCAAAAATGAAGCATCTGTCAGGTTTCCCTGCATATCTTGTTGCAGCCTTAAAAACTCTGTTCTTCTATTTTAAACCTCCTCATGTCCGAATAAAATTTGATGGTAAGGAACTGTACCAGCCTGCATTGATGATTTCAGTAATGAACGGCCGGAGAATGGGCGGGGGCTTTATGATGGCTCCTGACGGCAACCCGGGCGACGGCTTTTTTGACTTCTGCATTGTAAGTTACGGAAACAGGCTGAGGCTTCTTGCTTTAATGCTGAATTTTATGAAAGGTACACAGAAAGGCAAAAAAGAGGTAACAACGGGGCTCACCAAACGCATTGAAATAACAGCTATGCAAGGTAGTCTGCCTGCACATGCAGACGGTGAAACCCTGTGTGAACAAGGGGAAAAACTTTTAGCGGAAATTATTCCGGCATGCCTGGA
>JAGGVB010000178.1 GCA_021158245.1 bacterium
AAATTATGGATATGGGAAAAATAGTCAGACGGGTTACATCGCAGACAAGTAATAACGCTATCCTTGGCGGGCTGTTAGCAGTTATAATGATGTTCCTGTTTTTAAGAAACTGGCGCCCGACTCTGGCAATTTCTCTGGCTATTCCAATTTCTTTGATTGCTACTTTCATTCCTATTTATTTAGCCGGTTATTCTTTAAACATTATGACACTGGCGGGCCTGGCGCTCGGTGTGGGGATGCTGGTGGATAATGCGGTAGTGGTCATAGAAAATATATACCGGCATCTTGAATTGGGGGACGATAGAATTACATCAGCTAAACTCGGCGCGTCTGAAGTAGGAATGGCAATTACCGCATCCACTTTAACGACTATTTCGGTGTTTTTACCTATGATATTTGGCGGCGGTATTGCCGGTCAAATGATTCGCGGATTAGCGTTGACAGTGTCCTTTGCCCTTTTTATGTCATTATTTGTTGCGCTTACTATTGTGCCCATGATTGCATCCATATTATTTAAAAAAAGAAGCTCGGAAAAAGAATATGAAAAAGCTTCCGGCTCGCAGAGGTTTGAAAAATTCAAAAATAAGTACTTAAAACTGCTAAAATTGACGTTGCGACACCGCCTGCTTACTATCGGCATTGTGGCAGTCCTTTTTATTATCTCTGTGGGGCTTATTCCTTTTATGGGAACGGAATTTATGCCCAAGTCCGATATGCCCATGCAAGTTTTAAAAATAACAATGCCGGTGGGTACTGAACTTGAACAAACCAATGAAGTCGTTTCACAGCTTGAAGAAATTGTCAGTAACATTGATGAAGTAAAAATATTTTTGGTAAACATAGGCACTATGGGAGAAGGAATGGCAGTTTCCGACCCCAGCAGCCCTGGTGGTGTTAATGAAGCCACCTTGTTTTTGAAGTTAAAAGATCTCGAAGACAGAGACAGATCTTCCGATGAAATCATGGAGGAAATAAGAAGCAAGGCTCCGAAATTGGAAGGTGTTAGATATTCTGTCCTCGATATGTCCGGTATGATGATGGGAGGTGGAGAATCTGCACCTGTCGTGATAAAGATATTTGGGAAAGATCTTTCTGAACTCAAAAATATAAGTAATACGATTGAAAAACGAATTACTGATGTTCCCGGTATTCGGGATGTCAATAATTCCTTAAAAGAAGCAAACATGGAACAACATATTGTAATCAACAGGGATAAAGCGTTTCGCTATGGACTTACCGTGGCACAGATTGCTTCAGCAGTACGCACCGCAACCCTGGGCACAAAAGCAGGAGAATTTAGAAAAGGCGGCGATGAAATTGATATCCGTGTCCGGTTAAATGAAAACAGCAGAAACAGCCTGCCGGATATTGAACATATAAATATTGCTTCGCCGCTGGGTTTTACGGTTCCCCTGAACCACGTGGCAAAAATTTTGCCCGGTGAGGGTCCGTTAAAAATTGAAAGAGAACATCAGGTTCGCGTAGCCACGATAACAGCCAATATTCTTGACAGAGACCTTGGCGGCACTATTGCCGATGTAAAAGAGAAAATAAAAGATATTGAAGGAAACCTGCCCACCGGCTATTTCATTGAATATGGTGGCTCGTATAAAGACATGAAAGAAAGCTTTACAACGCTTTTGCAAGCTCTTCTTTTAGCCATCGTCCTTATGTATGTAATCATGGCGGCTCAATTTGAATCTTTCAGCCATCCTTTTGTAATTATGTTTACATTACCATTGGCTCTAATTGGCGTAGTTTTACTTTCCCTTGTGACAGGTACTACCTTAAGTATAGTATCTCTCATGGGCGCCATAATTTTAGCGGGAATTGTGGTAAACAACGGAATTGTTCTGATCGATCGTGCCAACAAATTAAGAATAGGGGGAATAGAAAAACATGAGGCGCTTATTCAAGCAGGCGGCGACCGTCTGAGACCGGTTTTAATTACAGCTCTGACGACTATTATTGGAATGCTCCCCATGGCAGTCAGTACAGGCCAGGGAGCAGCAATGAGAGCGCCAATGGCAATCGCGGTTATTGGCGGTCTGATATCGGCGACATTCTTCACATTGGTAATTGTGCCGGCTGTTTATAGCATTGTTGATCATATTTCCTATAAAACGGAAAAAGGTTTTATGAATAAATTGCATGGTGAAGATGCTTAAAGTTATTAACCCTTGCGAAGGTTTGTGTGATGTGTTATGATGGTCATACGATGATAAATATGTTGGGTACGAATTATGATGTAAATAACCTTCGCAGGGGTGTTTTTATTGCAGCTATTTGTTATCAACAATTGGCATTAATTTGGGCTAATAGCGATTGAAAAATAACAGCATGATATTACGGTTTTTTTAAAAAACCTGCGTTTTTTTGAGTTTCGCACCGAAATGCACAAGGCATTAATATTGGAATATTTAAAGATCAAGTGGTTGAAAAATAGAAAAGTTTTTTATTACGGACGAACTCGTTCGGCTTCACAATCCGGCTCTGCCGTAAATTCGCTCATTTTTGGTTAGGTAAATGATATGGAATAATTAGCCTGGATTATTCATAAAAACTCAGAAAAATGCAGATAATGGCTTTAATTACAACAATTTACAGAAAACTCAACTTTTGAACTAAGTTTTTATTAATGTGATGATTTTGAGCTTAATACTCAGTTCT